>WTIY01000038.1 GCA_011525065.1 Flavobacteriales bacterium | reverse complement strand
CACTTACAGTATTTTAAAACATTTTCCAACACTTTCCCAATTGCAGCCTTTTGACCGTTGAGACTCCCTTCAATCTGAGCAACAGACTGCTGTTTAATTTGAGCAGGGGTATTCGCAGGCAAAGAGTTCAACAAACTGCTCATTTGAAGGTAAGTGGCATTAAACCCCTCCATTCTTTGCACCAAGTCGTAAGTCGGCAAAGAGCAACTCGACAAGCCTTCGCTCAGACCAATCATTTTCCACGCGTCTTCTTCTACTGCTTGAACTAGGCTGTAATTACTAGGATCGCCTGCATAAGAATAAGCCTTAGCTTTAATCTCTTCAGCCAAAATTTCTCTTTGGGATGGCTTGACACTCTGTGCCTTCAGCGGAAGTGCCACGAAGCATGTTGCAGAGAGAAGCCCAGCAAAAAGAGAAGCAGACCTAGAGAGAGAATTCATCTTAGATTGAATGTTACAATATAATTAATCATACCATGACAATGCCAGCAGCAAGCAGATTCATTGCCTCATTAATCGGCACTGGTATTTCACTACTTGCTCCTACCCGAGCATGGAGTGCCGCAGAATTTAACAACCTAACATGTGTAGTAGAGCTGAAAACCGAACAACAGTGCAACATCTCTATTCACAAACGTGCAATGATCATCAAATTTCCAAATGGTCGGACCAATAGAGTCAGGCTCTCAAAAATAAGACGATGGGCTTATACTAATCAGAGCGAACTAAAGGGCTTTATTTTTACTTGGGTGAAGCATCGCCATGTTTTTGGAATCAGCTTCAGGAATATCGATGGTGACACCGAGCAAATGGCTGTGGCTTTTGACGACAGTCAATATGTACAACCATTCACTTTCTTTTTGGAAGGAACTGGTCCAGCTTTTGATTAATCCACTCTGTCAGCTAAATACTCAACTGACTTATAAATTGCATCTGTCATAGCTGCCCTTGTTCCAGCATCCATGCCTCCATAACCGCCAAATCCACTTAATTCATATCCCGCACCACTTTTTTTAGTTGAGTTTACATCTCCAGAAAAAGATCTACTAGCAACAATATCTTCCGCAGAAACACTTATGACATCTATTTTGACAGTTACGTTAGCAGTCTTTGTAGTTTTTCGCTCGACTCCTGCCCCAAAACCCATAAAACCCATTTTCACCTTTTGATCCGAAGACTGGGTGGAATCCTTGTTTAAAACAACAGGTCTAACAATATATTTTGCGCCCAAAGTCCTTGAAGCCGTAATTAGTTCAGGGATGTACATATCATTGGTGTAATCAATCCTTGGTCCGCCCATAGATGATCCCGACAGGAAAGGATTGGCGTTCGCGACCTGTGAACCTTTTACGACTTTCTGAAGTTCAGAATTAACTTTAAACCAGGATACTGTTTTTGCGCCGCCATCTCGGACCAATTGATTAAAGACTTCTGTGCAAAATTCATTTTTAGTGGGACCACCCATCATTTGATTGCCAGATTTATCCATGCAAGGCATTAAAATAATCGATGATCTTGTAATGAATTCGACGTTTTTGATTCTTTCCTCAGCGTAAACCTGGCAAGAAGAGCCGATAAGCGAGGCAAGCAGAAAGGAGCTGGTTACAAACTTTCGTGGAGCATTTTGCTTGCACGCTGTTACGATGACTGTTGCAGCCATAGTCTTCTGAAATTTAAGATGCAAATTATAGCACTTATCTGCCTGGCAATCGCATCAATACATACTGCAGAAAAAGCGTATGCTTTGCCCGCTAAATTCAATTCACTGTGCGCCATGACTGGCGCATTTAGCAGGTGTTCAGTTGAATTCGAAGAAAATCAACTCATTTTCGTATCTATGGATGGATTCAATGAAATGGACTATTGCAGCAGGAAATCAATCTCTTACCGATCAAATCCCTCATCTCCTTACAGGAAGGTTTCTGGATCTGAATCAATGATCGTTAATACCGTCAAAAGAGAAAAGGGCATTGACCATGATTTTCTTTTCAAGTATGCGAATAATAATTCTCAAGAAAGGGCGTCGAGAGTAATAGTAAGATTCAAAAATCACAAAGTTGCAGTTAATTTCGCTGAAAAAGTTTCTGAATCAATTAAATACTGCCAAGTGGCTCCATGAAGAATTATATGAGCAGCACATTACTTGAATCTACACTTTTTTCCTGCTTGTAAAAGCTGGCAATTGCCTTATTGACCAACTCTGATGGCGAGCCATAAAGGCGATTCCTTCGAATCATCACACCAACGACGAAACCTTGCTGGTCATCCACTCACCACAACTCGCCAAACAC
>WTIY01000091.1:22817-25710 GCA_011525065.1 Flavobacteriales bacterium | reverse complement strand
TCCCTACAGCATCCTAAAATTAGAGAAGTCCGCGGTATGGGCTTAATGCTCGCACTGATTTTTGAGGACCCTAAAATGGCCGATCATCTCGTGTTAAAATGTGCCGAACGAGGCCTAATTTTATTTTGGCTCCTGTATGAGCCAAGAGCCGTAAGGATTACCCCTCCCCTGACCATTTCTGACTCAGAAATCAAAAAAGGCTGCCGCGTCATTCGCGAAGTTTTGGATGAAATCTAATCAGGTTTTTTGACCCACAATGTGCCGTGGTCTTAAGGCGTGTTGATAATCTTGTTAAAAAGTAAGGCCATAATTTGAACCCCATTCTCAAAGGGTCGCTTATATTTAGAGTAGCGAACTGTTAAATGCCATCCATGCACCTAGGCCCTGAAGAGCATAACAACTTCTCTCTGACGCGTTTTGAATCCATGCTTCAAACCAATGACGTCTACTTTTTTGACTCCGAGGAATTTGAGAACATCATCCACCATTACTTAGAACGAGGCAAAATGGCTTTGGCCAAAAAAGCCACAAAACTTGGACTTGAACAACATCCAAGCTCGACCAACTTAAAACTGTTCGAGGTAGAGATGTACATTTTTGAAAACGATTTGGACAAAGCCGAAAAATTGTTGGACGAATTGCATCTCTTAGAACAATTCAACGAGGAGATTTTTATTCAAAAGGCTAATGTTTTATCTCGAAGAGATGAGCATCAACAAGCCATTAAACTTCTCCAGCAGGCTCTTGAACTCACAGAAGAACCCCTTGAAATACGCTCTCTAATCGGTATGGAATTTTTGTTTTTGGAAGACTACGAAAATGCCAAAGTATATTTCATGCAGTGCGTCGAGCACGACACCGAGGACTATTCTGCCTTGTACAATGTGGTTTATTGTTTTGAATTTCTTCAGCAACACGAGGAGGCCATAGCCTATCTCAACGACTTTTTGAATGCTCACCCATACTGCGAAGTGGCATGGCATCAAATCGGTAAGCAGTATTACCAACTCAAAGACTTCAATAAAGCTTTGGCGGCCTTTGATTTTGCCATCATTAGTGACGATCGATTTATCGGTGCCTATCTCGAGAAAGGTAAAGTTTTGGAAAAATTAAAGAAGTACGAAGAGGCCATGGACAGTTATATGACCACATTGGGCTTGGACGACCCTACTTCTTTTGCTCTGCTTCGCATTGGTAAGTGTTACGAAAAGTTAGGCAATGAGGAAATGGCTCTTCAATTTTATAATAAATGCGTCTCCGAAGACGCCTTACTCGATAAGGCTTGGATTGCCATTACTGACTTTTATCTGAAGAAAAAGGATTACCAAAAAGCTCTGTATTACATTGAAAAAGCCGTGGGTATTGATTCAGATAACGTATTGTATTGGAAGCGCTACGCTAAAATCCACAAGAAACTTCAGAATTTTGAAGAAGCCGAACACGGATATCGACGCACCATTGAATTGGGTAATTATGAAATCGATACATGGCTCTCGCGCTGCGATATACTCATTCAACTCGGCGAGTACGATGCAGCGCGTAATAATTTACTGCAGGCCTCCGAGTTTTACCCTGAGCATCCAGAAATTGAATTTCGACTGGCAGGTCTTTGCTTCATGCTTCAAGAAACCCATAAAGCACAATTCCACCTAGTCAATGCGCTTCATTTAGATACCGAGTTTGTGATGATCCTGGAAATCTTGTTCCCGGAAGTATACCGCCTAAAGTTGGTGCAAGAATTAATCCAAAATCATCAAAAGCCTTCGGTATAATTGTATTATTTTTGAGGGTTAACCTCAATTAAATGCAAGCTTCAAAACCCAGTTTTTCCTTATTTTTCAAGGGTGTTGCTATGGGTGCTGCTGACGCGGTTCCCGGCGTATCCGGGGGTACTATCGCCTTCATTTCTGGAATTTATCCTGAGCTGATTCGCACCATATCAGGGCTTAACATGAACCTAATAACCATTTTGAGGAAGGAGGGTTTTAAAGCATTCTGGAGTGCTGCAAATGGTCCGTTTTTAATCACACTCATCGGGGGTATCTTAACGAGCTTCATCAGCCTGATGCGTCTAGCAAAATACTTGATTGAACAACATCCCATATGGATTTGGTCCTTTTTCTTTGGGTTGATCACTGCGAGTGTCATTTATATGGCCAAGCAAGTGAGTGAGTGGCATGCCACGCGTTGGTTGTCGTTCATTATTGGTGCAGCCATAGCCTTTTGGATCACACAACTCCCAAGTTTCGGGGGGTTAGACCAAGCCTGGTTTTTGTTCATCTCTGGAGCTTTAGCCATTTGTGCCATGATCTTACCCGGTATATCGGGATCATTCATATTGGTCATGCTCGGCGCCTACAAGACCTTGAGTGATGCATTACACGATTTTGACCTCCAAAAGTTGTTGCTGTTTATTTCAGGGGCACTTGTGGGATTATTGAGTTTTAGTCGCGTTTTACGCTGGCTGTTTACACGTTATCAGGATTCTACCTTGGCCTTGTTAACGGGTTTCGTATTGGGGAGTCTCAATAAAATTTGGCCCTGGAAGTCCACCTCGGAAGTATTGAATCGCTCTACAGGTCTGAGTGAACAAATGAGCCAACAATTCGATTACGGCACGCTTAGCGTGGCACAGCGCATCACCCAAGACTTCGATTCCTTCAAGGCTGTAAAAGAAATCAGCATCCTTCCGGATCAGTACGCCTTGATTAACCAAGGCATCAATGCGGAGCTCATTCCGGCCATCAGCATGATGGTGCTCGGATTCATCGTGTTGTTTTCATTAGAGTATTTGGGGCGTCAAAACCAATCAGAATGAACACCCAAAGAACCCTGAGCGATCGACTGTGGCTTATCGTAAAAGGCATCGCCATGGGTGCAGCCAACAAAGTTC
>WTIY01000091.1:0-22717 GCA_011525065.1 Flavobacteriales bacterium | reverse complement strand
GATCGACTGTGGCTTATCGTAAAAGGCATCGCCATGGGTGCAGCCAACAAAGTTCCTGGGGTCTCAGGGGGAGTCATCGCTTTTGTCGCAGGATTCTATGAGGAGTTCATTTACAGTTTGCAAAAGATCAATAACAATGCCTTTAAAGTCCTGTTTCGACATGGCTTTAAAGCCTTCTTTCAACAAGTCAACGGTGGCTTTTTGTCCCTGCTGATTACGGGTATGATCATTAGTTATTTCAGTGTCTCTCAATTATTGGATTACGCACTGGTACATTATGAGCTGTATGTTTGGAGTGGATTTTTTGGCATGATCATCGGATCGATCTATTACATCGCCAAAGATTTTGGCACTTGGCGACCAAATCACCGCATTTATTTGCTTATTGGGGCTCTAGTGGGCTTGGGCATTAGTTTTTTGGAGCCTGCCAGAGAAAACGATCAGCTGTTGTTTGTCTTTTTCTGCGGTATCATTAGCGTTTCAGGAATGACACTCCCCGGGCTTTCCGGGTCCTTCATTTTGATGTTGCTCGGCAACTATGTGCTGCTCCTTGTGGATTCGGTCAATGCATTATTTGAATTTTTATCATTTCTTTTTAGTGGTCAAATGACTGTAGAAATCGCCGCCGAACATTGGCCAATGATTAAGATACTTGGCGTTTTTTCAATGGGGTCGTTATTTGGACTTGTATTTTTTTCACATGTTTTAGCCGCCATTCTCAAGTCTTATAAAAAACAAACCTATGCCGTGATAATTGGATTTATCACGGGATCTTTGGGCGTGGTCTGGCCTTGGAAACTAAAAATATACGCCACTGATTTAAGTGGCGCCATTCTGACCGATGCCAAAGGGCGAGACATTGTCCAGGATTTTGATCGTTTTCTTCCTGACCTTAGCTCGGTTCAGACGTACTGGGCCCTGGCCTATATCCTTTTGGGTGTCGCTATCGTTGTGCTGCTTGAGTGGCTGAACAAAAACAAAAAAACCCAAAACTATGGCTAGATACGGATTGGTCGGGCGCAACATTGACTACTCGTTTTCCCGAGGGTTTTTCAACGCTAAATTCAAGCGGGAAGGACGCGCAGACCAGTACGAGAATTTCGATTTGTCAAGCATCGAACAATTGGATGATTTTCTGGCCAATCAATCAGACTTGAAAGGGTTTAACGTAACCATTCCTTACAAAGAGGCCATCATCCCTTTTTTGAATGAATTATCGTCTACAGCACAGGAAATAGGGGCTGTTAATACCGTGGTGATTAAAAAGGATAGTGCCCTTATCGGACATAATACAGATCATTTAGGGTTTTCTAAATCCCTTCTGAATTGGGGGCTGCCTGATCATAAAAAAGCCATGGTCCTAGGGACTGGAGGCGCCGCAAAGGCCGTGAATTTCGCTCTGCGTGAGTTGGGGTTTGAAATTTTGCAAGTGTCGCGAAATGCGGGGTCATCTAAAATGTCTCGTGCCCAAAGCGATCCACCCCAACAAATCCTCACCTACAAGGAGTTGACTCCAGAGATCATGGCACAACACCTGTTGATTGTGAACTGTACACCCCTTGGGACCTTTCCCAATGTGGATCAGGCGCCGGATGTATCTTTTTCGGCAATTGGGCCACAGCACGCGCTCTACGACTTAATTTACAACCCTGAGTTCAGTCTATTTTTAACCAGAGGCAAGCAATCCGGTGCCCGAGTAAAAAATGGGTTGGAAATGCTCGAAATTCAGGCCATCGAAGCATGGGACCTGTGGCAAAAGGACCTTTAATTTCCAAAAAACCAAGAGCGAGTTTTATATTGAACACGGAGTTAGTATATTGCCGCACATTTTGACCCTAAACATTGAAACAGATGTCAGACCTAAACCAAGCTAGCGAGGCCACTCAAGCCATCGATCAACCGATCGACAATACCAAAATAAATGAATCCGAGACCAATGCTGTCTCAGAGCGTCCTTTTGAGGATTTAGCCCAAGCAGACATGAATATCGAGGCCCTACTCGAGGCCTTTAAAGGGCTTTTGGACGATGAAGACAACATCCCTGAAATCGCGCCAAAAATTAACGCCCTTAGCGAACATATTGAGGCCCATTTCAAGCAAATTAATGCACCACAAAAGCAGCAAAATGAAACGGCTCAACCCATAGAGCAAACGGCTGATTCCGATGAAGATGCGTCAGTAGAATCCAAAGACGATACCTTAGCCAGAAGATGGGAACAACTCTCTCGCAATTACAGAAGAAAAAGACGTAAATACTTTGAAGCGCGCAATAAAGATCTTCAAGAAAACTTGAAAAAACGACAATTGCTCATCGAATCATTCAAGGGTCTACTCAATCAGGAAGAGAACATCACCAATACTTTAAAAACCTTCAAGGCTCTACAACAAGAGTGGCACGAAGCAGGGCCAATCCCGAATAATGAATACGAACGTGTTTGGCAAACTTACCGACACCACGTGGAAAATTTCTACGATTACCTCAATTTAAACAGAGAGTTTCGGGATCTGGATTTCAAATACAACTACGACCAAAAAATGAGAATCATCCACCAAGCGCTGAATTTAGCGACTTTGGAAGATCAAAACCTAGCCTTCAAAGAACTCCAGAAACTTCACAAGATTTGGAAAGAAGACATTGGTCCAGTAGCCAAAGAACACCGTGAGCCGCTTTGGGAAAAATTCAGTGAAATCACCAAGATCATTCACGACAAGCGCCAGGAATTTTTTAAACAAAAAGATCGTCATCAAGCGGAAAACCTGAGTAAAAAACAAGCGATCATAAAACGCATTCAAGAGCTGGCAGATACTACTGGAAACCAGCATAAAAACTGGCAAAAGGCAGCCAAAAAGGTTCAGAAATTACGCGATGAGTTCTTTGAGATTGGCGCCGTACCTAAAAAAGAAAACAAGGCCCTGTGGGCTGAGTTTAAAGAAACGACTCGAGCCTTTAATCAAGCCAAAAATGCCTTTTTTAAGGACCAAAAAAAGAGCCAAATGAACAATTTAAGGGCCAAAAAAGAATTAATCGCATTGGCCGAGGCCCATCAAATGGACGAGGACTTTAAAAAAGCAACCCCAATCATGAAAAAAATTCAATCAGATTGGCGCAGCATTGGTCCAGTCCCACATCGCGATAGCGATAGAATATGGACGCGGTTTAAGACGGCTTGCAACACCTATTTCGATCGTTTACACAGCCTTCAAAAACAGGAATCTGAATCCGAACTTAAGGCCCTGTCTGCGAAAAAGGCCATCATGGATCAAATGGCCGGGAAAAATAAGGCCAAGTTCCAATCTCAGGAGGAAGTAGAATCAATCGTTGTAAAGTGGCATGAGGCAGGAAAATTACCCGTCAAACAACATAAATTGGCAGATGAATTTTTTGACAGTGTCGCCAAGGCACTCGAGGCATGTGGCCAAACACCCGACGACGCCAAACTGCGGAGTTTTGAACTATATACGGGTGGTCTGGCAGCACAAAATCAGGATACACTGTTGAAACAACAAGGGCAACTGGTGGATCAAAACATCAAAAATTTAAAGGCCGAAATCAATCAGCTGGAAAACAACCTTGGCTTTTTTCAAAATTCCAAGGCAGACAATCCGCTCTTGTCAGAAGTCCATCAAAACATTGACAAGCACAAGCACAAGCTGGAATTGTGGCAAGCCAAACGTCAATGGTTAAGGAATTTATAGATTTTTAGCCTGTTCCCAGTAAACATCCATCTCTTCCAGAGTCATGGATTTTAGGGTTTTGTTTTGTGCTTTGGCCTGTTGCTCGAGATATTTAAATCGCTTAATGAACTTTTTGTTGGTTCGTTCGAGCGCCGCTTCAGGATCGAGCCCCAAAAATCGAGCATAATTGATCATTGAAAACAGCACATCACCAAATTCTGACTCAATGTCTTGTTTTTGACCTAAAGTGACTGCCTCGGAGAGCTCATCAAGTTCTTCTTTTACTTTATCAAAGACTTGTTCTGGGGCCTCCCAATCAAACCCAACCCCGGCGACCTTGTCCTGAATCCGATTGGCCTTGATGAGTGCAGGTAAAGCCTTGGGTACCCCAGAAAGAACGCTCTCTTTGCCTTCTTTTAGTTTAAGTTGTTCCCAATTTTTCTTGACCTCCTCTTCATCCGCTACCTCGAGGTCACCGTAGATATGAGGGTGCCGATTAATGAGCTTTTCACTGATAGCATTGGCTACAGTGCCCATGTCAAAGGCCCCTGACTCACTGCCTATTTTGGCGTAAAAAAATACATGCAACAGTAAATCACCGAGCTCCCCTTCCATGGCTTTGTGATCCTTATCCAAAATGGCATCGGCTAACTCATAGGTTTCCTCGATGGTCAAATGTCTCAAGGACTCAAAGGTTTGTTTTCGATCCCAAGGACATTGCTCGCGAAGCTCATCCATTATGGTCAAAAGTCGATCTAAAGCCTTGAGTTGCTCTTTGCGTGTGCTCATGGGTGTATGCGTGTCTTGATGGGTGTAAAAATATAAAACCTCAACCGATGGGCCGAGGTTTTTTAAAATATAAAAAGAAAATAAGGGCTTGTATTAGGCTTCAGAATTCGTCTCAGATTCGTCCTGAGTGGAAAAATCTGTCACGCCTTTACCGATCAATAAATTATACCATTGAACCACCTTTTTGATGTCGCTGGCGTAAACACGATCTTCATCATACTCAGGCAAAACATCAAAGAAAAATGCCTCCAATTCATCTTTTGAAGATTTATGGCTCAAGGCTGAAGCCCCGGATAAATGGTCAAAAATCTTTTGAAAGACTTCACCTAAAGGCATTTCCTCAGTCAACGTATAAATAGCGATCTCAGACAAAAGACTCACATTTTCGCGAGCGCTTACCGTAATTCTCTTTCCATCGATCAATGATGCCGCTAAAACGCCGGTGCGGGTTTGGGTAAGTACTTCATATAACCCGGGCTTACCGCCGACCGAAATGATTTTTTCTAAAGTCATGAATACAAATTTTTCAGGCGGCAAATATCAAGGACCCAATGGACTTTTCCAAATCCCTTAGCGCTTCTTTTTGGCCAGAGGATACTTCATCCGGTATTCGGCACGAATCAGACCTTTAGAGATCTGACCAAGTTTACTTTTGATCATTCGTTTTTTCAAAGCAGACAAGTGGTCGGTAAACAGGACCCCCTCGATATGATCGTATTCGTGTTGTATAATACGAGCGGCAATACCAGAGTAAACTTCCGTGTGTTCATTGAAATCAGCGTCGAAATAGCGTATGGTGATTTCGTCTTTTCGAAAGACATCTTCACGAATGTCTGGAATGCTCAAACAACCTTCATTAAATACCCACTCATCACCACGCTCTTCAAGAATTTCTGCATTGATAAAAACCTTTTTGAATTCACTCAATACCGCTCGATCTTCTTTACTGAGTTCCTGATCGTCCTCAAAAGGAGTGGCATCCACGATAAACAATCGGATGGGTTTGCCGATTTGAGGAGCAGCCAGTCCAATCCCCGAGGCCCCGTACATGGTTTCAAACATGTCGTCGATGAGTTGATTTAAATCTGGAAAATCCTGAGGGATGTCCGTCGCTTTTTTACGCAAAACTGGGTCACCGTAGGCCACTATTGGATAAATCATGATCGGGTTTTTAAATAGTCCTGTAAAATAATGGTGGCACTGATTTGATCAACCAATGCCTTGTTCTGTCTTTTCTTTTTTCTGACCCCCGCATCGATCATCGCACGCATAGCCAGCTTACTGGTAAACCGTTCATCAAAGCGCTCCACCTGCACTTTTGGACACCTGGATTGAAATTGTTCAATAAAGCTCAAAATGGCCGCTTCGACTTCTGAAGGATTGCCCATTTTTTGAACTGGTTTTCCCACCACTAGGGTCAGGAATTGTTCCTTTTGGAACAGTGCTTCCAGATAAGACAACACGTCTTGGGTGGGAACGGTCGTCAAACCCGAAGCGACGATGTTCAGGGGGTCCGTAATGGCAACACCCGTGCGCTTAGTTCCAAAATCAATGGCCACAATTCTGCCCATGAGCACAAAAATAAGTCTTTCCCAAATAGTAACCCAAATAGTTGGGACGAATTAAAGGGCTGAGTATCTTTGTACAAAATTCGCCAAATGAATCCATTACAAGTCATCATTGAACGTGCTTGGGAAGACCGAAATCTTCTCAAAGAATCGGATACCATTAACGCCATTCGAGAAGTGGTCGCTCAGTGCGATCGTGGTCTGCTTCGCTGTGCAGAGCCAACGCCTTCAGGATGGCAGGTGAATGAATGGGTCAAAAAGGCCATTGTACTTTATTTTCCAATACAACAGATGCGAACCCATGAGGTCGGCATTTTTGAATATCACGACAAAATCCCCTTGAAGTCAAATTTTGCTGAGCAAGGTGTTCGAGTGGTTCCGCATGCCATTGCACGACATGGTGCTTATTTGGCGCCAAATGTCATTATGATGCCGTCTTATGTGAACATTGGAGCTCATGTAGGTGAAGGGACCATGGTAGATACCTGGGCCACAGTGGGCAGTTGTGCGCAAATCGGGTCAAACGTTCACCTAAGTGGTGGCGTAGGCATCGGGGGTGTTTTAGAACCGCTTCAAGCCGCCCCAGTCATCATCGAAGACGACGCCTTTATTGGATCAAGGTGTATCGTAGTCGAGGGGGTTCACGTAGAACGGGAGGCTGTTCTGGGGGCTAACGTCGTGCTCACCGCCTCGACAAAAATCATTGATGTGACTGGAAAGGAGCCCAAGGAAATGCGCGGACGCGTGCCCGCCGCCAGTGTGGTAATTCCCGGCAGTTACACCAAATCCTTTCCGGCCGGTGATTATCAGGTACCTTGTGCTTTGATCATAGGAAAAAGAAAGCCCTCTACGGACAAAAAAACTTCTTTAAACGAGGCCTTGAGAACCTACGATGTAGCCGTTTAGCCCTTGATTTGGGTCAAACCATAATCGGTCCAAACCCGATTTTCCTTTCGCGTAATGCTCCGAATGGCGCGGTTTTTATCTATGGAAGCCTGATTTTTATAGCCTCTGGGGTGGTCTAAATGAATGCAAATCGCACTGTAACGAATCTGCTTGCTCTTCAAGCCATAGTTCATTAGACGCTCCCCGAGTTCTCGGTCTTGTCCGCCGTATTGCATGCGCTGATCAAATCCATTAACGGCCAAAAGATCCGCTTTCCAACCCGAGGCATTGTGTCCATTCCAACTGGCATTCGTCGGGGTTATGGCATTTAAAACTTTGGCCAAAAACGGGCCCGCCGTGAGCTTTCTGAGTTTAAAAGTAGGCGATAAACCACGCGCCAGCAGCCACTGTTTATCAAAACAATCGCCTGAAGTAATGGACGGTCGATCAATGGCTTCAGAAGTCTCCATAGGCAACATAAAATAACCGCCTGAAAGAAAATAGCCGGGCTCTCGATGATCGTAATGGACTTTGAGAAAATCCTTCCGAGGGATGCAATCGCCATCGCTCATCACCACATAGTCGCCGCGGCAAGCGGATAGAGCCTTATTCAGTATTCGTGATTTTTGAAAGCCCTCATCCTCCTGCCAAATATGCTGTACAGCAAAATCAACCTGCGCTTTAAAATCTCGAATGAACTGGGCCGTATCCGAGGTCGACCCATCATCGGCAATCACCAATTCAAAATCTCTAAATTCTTGTTGCGCGTAGCCCCACAGCACTTTTTTTAACCACTCCAAGGCGTTGTAAGTACTGATCACGACGGATATCTGAGGAGACTTCATGCCGCAAAGATACGCCAAAATAAGTACCTTAGTACCCTGTAAGGGAAAGTTCAATGAAGCCCAATAGCAGCATGAAAATTTTGGTCATACAGCAAAAAATGATTGGAGATGTTTTGATTTCCAGCCTCTTGTGCCAGCACCTAAAATTTTTGCATCCCCAGTCAGAAATTCATTACGCCATCCACAGCAACACCCAGGGGGTGGTCCAGCTGAATCCACACATTGACCGCTTAATCATCAGTACTCCAGACAAAAATGTTCAACAGTGGATCGTACTCATCAGGGCGCTTCGCAAAACCCAGTACGACTTAGTTGTGGACGCCTACGGTAAAGTCGAGAGCATGATCATATGCCGGTTTGCTCGGGCCAAAGCGATATATGGCCATAAAAAATGGTTCGGTCCAATGATTTACACCAAAACAAGCGTTCCCAGCCCAAAAGTCTACACTCAAGCGGGCAATGCCATCGAGGATCGATTAAGACTGATCTATCCCGAGGAGCAAATCGCTGAAAACGCCATGTTGTACCGTCCTCACATCCATATGAGTCAAGAGGAAACTCAGTGGGCCAAAAAATTACTCCAAACCAAGGGGCTAAATACAGGCGAAACTCTGATTATGGTGAGTGTTTTAGGTAGTGCTGAAGACAAATCTTTACCCAAATCTACCATGGCTGAGATTTTATCGGTTTTGGCACAAAGACCTAAAACCCAACTGCTGTTAAATTATTTGCCCAGCCAAAAAACAGAAGTTAATCGGATTTTATCACTGGTTCCGGCAGCCTTGATGCAAAAAATTCACCCAGAGGTTTACGGAAAAAGTCTGCGGCAATTTTTAGCCTTACTGAGTCAAGTCAATTGTCTGATTGGCAATGAAGGGGGTGCAGTCAACATGGCTAAAGCCCTGAACATACCTACATTTACCTTATTTTCACCGTGGATTCACAAGGCGGCGTGGAACAGTTATGACGACAGGGAAACCCATGTGGGGCTGCACTTAAAAGACTTTAAACCAGAGCGCTTCAAAGACAAAACGACCTTAGAGATACGTCAAGAATTTCAAGCTTTTTACCGAGACTTTAAACTGGATTTATTTTTGAATCAAATGATTGCGTTTTGCGATCGACATCAAGTCAAACCTCAAGATTGAAGTGGTCCGATAGCTGCTGCCATTGTATTCCATTGAGGTCTTGATCCACATTTTCCTTTTTCAGCGAAAAAGTCTGAGTTCCCATGATCGGAATCGGCTCGGGCACCAGACGGTCACATCGTTTGACCGGGGTATTGTTTAGCAGTTCCATGGCTTTAAACCAGAGGTCGTCGGCCTTGGGCGCCAGAGACAGAAATAAATCACTGTTGTTAAACTGAAGATTTAACGCCCCCACAGGATAAAGCACCCCTTTACCACCAATGGCCAAAAATGAATCAGAATTTTGATTCAACTCAGGGCGGTAAATCCACTGTTTATAGGGTTTGAGTTGACCATCTTCATTGCGTTGTATTGAACGTAGGTGCTGAGCGATCACGTGTTTGGGATGCCTCTTGTGATCCGCGTACAAGACCTCTAGCCAATCGCGATGATACAAGAAATCATCATCACAGGTGACCACGACCCGATCAGGATGGGCCTCTAGCGTATGAATGAGCTTTTTATGAGAGCACTTAAGTGGTGTAAAATGCAGTTGAATTAAGGACCCACAAAGGCGCTGAACCCCATTTGGTATTTGAGATTCCATGTCCTGGTGCAACCACACCAAAATTCGTTCTGGCCGCACACTTTGGTCCAAAAGACTCCGTAAAACTAAAGCTAATTTTGGCAGTCGTGAGGGAATAACAGTCATCGAAACCACCACCGGGACCGCAGGCTTTGACTCCTCCAATAAACCTTGAGAAGACTTAAGGCTCAATCGCACCGAATGCCAAAGTGAAGCGGGAATTTCTTTGAGTTTCATGCCATGTTATTGTTTGCTGATTGTTTTTGTTATCACGGGCAGCAGGGCTAACGCCAAAAAAACAGTTTCTTTTTTAAGCGTCTTTTTCGGTGAAATCGTTTTTGAAAATTTTCCGTTACTCGCCACATGTCTCTCTTTAGGGCATCCTCTGGCCACTGCGCAAGCCGCGCATAGACCTCACTCATTTGATCGGTCATGGTTTTAAGGGGGGTCAAACGGGCAAAATTTTGAATGCGTTGGGCACGATTTAAGTTTGTAAAAATCATGCGATTAAGATCCACTAAATAAAATACTGGGCGCTCCCCTTCCCAACAAATTAGGGTGTTGCCGGGTGAATGATCTTGAAACAATACGCCTTTTTCGTGAAGATCAAAGGTAAAGGCAGTAAACGCCTGGATCAACTCGGCTCTTTTGGGCAATTCAAGATCGTGAATCAAATCGCGAAAGGTGTAGGGTGCATCGAGGTGCAAACTCAAATAATAACTTCTATCGATGCCCAGCAGATTGCGCGTTTCCATAAAAGCCACCGGGGTTGGTGTTCCAATGTCCATCGAGCGAAGTTTTTGAGCATACATAAACGAGCGTTCGGCTTTTGATTTTCTCCAGTAGCGATAAACCCAACGATTGATCCAATTCGGGCGTTTGAATGACTTCACCGCAACAGAAATGCCCTTGAATTCCATCCGTTTAATCACGTTACGGTCTCCCGTGCCAATTAGGGGATCATGGCTTTGGTCAAAACCCTGAACCAATTCAATCAAAGATTGGCGGTGTGATTCAAATTCCTTAGCAATTACAACTCTGTCTAAGCTCAATGGGCCTGTTTATTGGATTGCCGTAAAATTAGCGATATTTTATTCAATCGGCTTTCTTTAGGGCGGGCAAAGAGCCAAGCGAATTTGATTATCTTTACCCAAAAACCAACACACCTTGGCGTCCACAGATAAAATTAGCGCTGTTGTCATTACCAAAAATGAAGGCCAAATCATTGAAAAATTTTTGGCTCAGCTGGATTTTGTCGATGAAGTCATCTTGGTGGATTCAAACAGTGAGGACGACACCCTGAGCAAAGCTCAAGCATTCAAAAAGGTCAAAAGCTTTACCAGAAACTTTGACAACTTCAGTGCTCAGAAAAATTTCGCCATTGAAAAGGCCACACATCCCTGGCTTCTGTTTTTTGATCCCGATGAAGAGATCACATCGCCCCTAAAGCAAGAAATCCTGGAGTGTGTTCATGGTGGAGACAAAGCCGCTTATTATGTGCGTCGTCAATTGTATTTCATGGGTAAAAAAATCAGGTATTCCGGCTTTCAAACCGATTGGGTTATCCGCTTGGGCAAGAAGTCCGCTTGTCGCTATAACGGTCGATTGGTCCACGAGACCATGAGCGTAGAGGGTGCCACAGGAAAATTGCGCTCGCGTCTGCCCCATCACACCTATAAGTCCATGAGTGATTATCTGGCTAAACTCGATCACTACAGCAGCCTTCAGGCCCAAATGGCCTTTGAGGCAGGAAAAAAAGCCCATCTGGGGCATCTCATTTGGCGACCTTGGTATCGGTTTTGGCATCAATATTTAGTGCGCGCTGGTGTTTTGGACGGGATGGCAGGTTATATCTTGGCGACCATTAACGCTCATTCGGTTTTCAAACGCTACGTGAAACTTTATTTACTTCAGCGCGGGTTAAAATAAATTACTTCTTTCCAATAGAGGCACGAGCACGGATCTAATCCGACCCCTTCAGGTACTGATCGACTCCTTTTTCAATGTGCGTAATGCGCTTCTTTATGGTCTTGAGTTCAAGGCAGTCATTTTGCGTTAAATTTGACTTGGAGCGAATTTTATGTGGAATGTGATAAACTAAAGCTCGGTGTTTCATGCGTTTTAATGCGCAGCCTGAATGAATCAATCTTCGGGCCAGATCAGAGTCCTCTCTCCCCCAACCCATAAAAGCTTCATTATAACCATTGACCCGCAAAAAGTCGCTACGCCAATAGGCCGTGTTGCACCCCCGAAATTTCTTTGAAAATTGACGGCGCTTTCTGTAAAAGCGACCCAATAACGGATAATGCAACCCCCGAAGCCCATTGCGGAGCCCTGGGTGAAATACCCGAAAATCGGTTGCTCTACTGCGCCATAGTTCTGATAAAAAGGCTTCTTTTATGTTGACGCGGGTACCTGAAAGTAAAACTCCCGGCTCAGCAGCCCGAATACAATCCCGTATGAAATGTGGGTGCAAAATACAATCTCCATCGACTTGGATAATGAAATCAGCGCTAGATTGAGCCACGGCCTTGTTTAAAATGACCGATTTGCGAAAGCCATCGTCCATATGCCATACGTGATGCACTTTGGTCGGAATTCTCGACACATACTCCTGAATCAGTTTTTTGGTCTCGACACCTGAACCATCGTCAGCGATCAAAACCTCATCTGGCATTTGACTTTGACGGCACAAACTCTTTAAGACCAAATCCAAAGATTCAGGCCAGTTATAGGTACTGATTAAAAGTGCTGTCCTCATGGAAATTGTTTTCGCTTTTCGCCCATTTAACCCTAACTTTACGCTAGAAACGAAAGTAATGAAAATTAAGCAGCTATTGGCGGGAATCATGCCCATTGTGGACGGGGATACGCGAAAAAAGCAAACCGCAAAAGCTGTTTTAAAAGGACCCATCACACACAAAGGCGTACTGAATATTCACCGCCATGATCCAAACAATATTGGTGATTTTTACTGTGCTCCGCATCTTTATTTTCCCGAACTGCATCAAAAGGTCTTGGACATTGGCGAAATGCGCAAAACCAGCCCCGTAGTGCGTCGACAGTGGGCCAAATCGGTACGCTCAAACGACTTAATTATTGGTGGAGGCGGCCTATTGAATTTACCCCATTTTCAGCAGCAAATGCAGCTATTCGCCGAGCTTGGAAGACTGGGCAAGAAAACAGTCCTTTGGGGCCCCGGGCATAATGATCCCGATTTTGAAGGGTTCAAACAACCAGCACAATATCAAGTTGATTTGAATTCTTTTGGGATGGTTGGACTTAGAGATTACAGTGCGCCAGGCACCTGGGTGCCATGCGTGAGTTGTCTGCACCCTATTTTTGATCAAAAAGTGGATGAAATCCACGAAGTCGGCGTGTTGTTGGGCAAAAAATCAGCGAACAATCCTCAAAGGCTACAGGCCCTGAACAACTTACCCACCAGCCATAATGCCACAGACCTCAAGGCCATGGTCGAATTTATCGGTCAATGCAACACATTGATTACCGACAGTTATCACGCCATGTATTGGGCGTTGTTGATGGAACGAAAAGTAGTGGTCATTCCAACCACCACAAAATTCCTGGACTTTAAATATCCCGTACCGGTAAGCGATTTCAATAATTTTAAATCAGTTTTATCCAAGGCCGTGAGGTATACCGGAATTCTTGAAGAATGTCGTGACATCAATACGGCATATGCCAAAAAAGTATTTGATTACTTAGAAATTGAACCCTTAAATCGCTGAACCATTGAACAAAATGAATCCATCATCGGCCCTACAACAAGAAATCAATCAGGCCTTGAATACACTCAAAAAAGGTGGGCTGATTCTCTATCCCACAGACACGGTCTGGGGCATCGGTTGTGATGCTACCAATGCCGAGGCCATTGAGCGCGTGTTTGAACTCAAACAACGCCCAGACGCCAAGGCTTTGATCTGTTTGGTCTCCGACTTTAAAATGCTCAATCAATACGTGGCAGATATTCCAGAGGTGGCCTACGATATTCTGAAGTACGCCTCTAAACCAACCACCATCATTTATGACAAACCAATTCGGGTCGCGCAAAATTTACTGGCAGATGACGAATCTTTGGCTGTAAGGGTCAGTCGGCACGATTTTTCAAAATCATTGATCAGAAAATTTAAGCGACCCATCGTTTCGACCTCAGCCAATTTAAGTGGTCAAACAACGCCCAAATCATTTCAAGAAATCGACCATGCAATTTTGGCCGGCGTCGACTATGTCGTAAATTTGGAGCGCAATAAAAAGAACGGTCCGCCTTCGGCCATCATTAAGTTAAAAACCGACGGGACCGTGAAGATAATTCGTGACTGATGTCTGTGCTAAATCGCGCCTCTGAAGCTCTTAAACCCCCCATTTTCCAGACCGTGGCTCAGGTCGCCAAGGAATTGGAATTGGAGACTTACGTCATCGGTGGTTACGTACGTGATGCCCTGCTAAAACGGGGCAATGCCAAAGACATTGATTTTGTGGCCATTGGTTCAGGCATTGAACTGGCCGAAGCCCTGGCGCAAAAACTGCCAAACAAACCTAAAGTACAGGTCTTTAAGAATTACGGTACCGCCATGCTAAAAACGAAAGGACTGACCCTCGAATTTGTGGGAGCCCGCAAGGAATCCTATGTTAAAGAGAGTAGAAATCCATCGGTGGCACCTGGCAGTTTGTCCGATGATCAAAACCGCAGGGACTTTACGGTTAACGCCCTCGCTCTAAGCTGTAATGAAGAAGATTTTGGCCGCTTGCTCGACCCCTTTGACGGACTGAATCACTTGGATCAAAAATTGCTCAAAACACCTCTTGATCCCGAAACCACGTTTAGCGATGACCCATTGCGAATGTTGCGGGCAGTTCGTTTTGCTGCACAATTAAATTTTACCATTGATGCCAAAACTTTAGCCGCCATTAAAAAAAACGCAGCACGCTTAAGTATCGTTTCTAGGGAGCGCGTGGTGGACGAAATGCACAAAATCTTGGCGTGCCCAGTGCCTTCTATTGGATTGAGTCTGATGCATGAAACCGAGTTAATGGCCCATGTTTTTCCCGAATTGATGGCCCTTCAGGGTATCGAGGAAATCGAAGGGCAGCGGCACAAGGATAATTTTTGGCACACCCTAGAAGTGGTCGACAATATGGCCAAAACCAGTGATGATCTATGGTTGCGATGGGCGGCCTTGCTGCACGACATCGGCAAAGCTCCCACCAAACGCTTTGACCCAAAAATTGGATGGACTTTTCACGGTCATGAATACGTGGGCTCAAAAATGGTGTACAAATTATTCAAGCGCTTGAAAATGCCCCTAAATGAGAAAATGAAATTTGTTCAGAAAATGGTGGCTATGAGCTCAAGACCTATCGTGATCGCTCAAGAGGTAACGGACAGCGCGGTGCGACGATTACTTTTTGATGCAGGCCCAGATCTCGATGCACTAATGACGCTGTGCGAGGCCGACATCACCACAAAAAACCCGCGTCGCTACCGCCGATACCACGATAACTTTAAGCGCGTAAGGGAGAAGGTCGTAGAGGTGGAGCAACGCGATCACATAAGAAATTTTCAGCCACCCGTTAGCGGAGATGAAATAATGACAATTTTTGGACTCGGACCATCTCGGGAAATCGGCCTAATTAAAGACGCCATAAAGGAAGCGATACTCGAAGGAGAAATCCCAAATGAATACAAAGACGCAAAGGCATTTATGTTTGAAAAAGCCGCAGAGCTTGGGTTAAAACCAGTGGAATGAATTAATGAAGTCAGAGAATCAAATAAGTACACCACCCATTATTGAAACCCCGAGGCTCATTCTGCGCCCATTTAACATGGACGACGCTGCTGCGGTGGTTCGTTTTGGCTCAGAAAATCGCACTCAAGAATTAACTGGAGATGTCGGTATTTACACCATAGAAAAAGCCGAAGAGATCATCAGCCAGGTCTGGCTAAAAGAATATGCCCAATATGGATACGCCCGTATGGCTGTTGTGGTCAAAGCGACGGATGAATTGATCGGTTTTTCTGGCTTAAAACACTTGCCTCAGTTGGAATTACCAGATCTTGGCTATCGATTTTTACCCGATTATTGGGGGCAAGGCATTGCCACCGAGGCCGGCGATGCCATCTTGGACTGGGGATTTAAATCATTCGAATTCAAAAAGGTCATGGCATTTTCCTTTGCCTTTAATTTTGGCTCCATGGGGGTCTTGCGAAAATTGGGATTTAATTACATCAAACACGCCCCATTTCCAGGGGAAAATGGAAGCGGATTAAACTGGTATGAACGCTATAGAAATGATCATGAAAGAGAGAGAAACAAGGATTCATAAATCGGTGATATACTGGCTGCTTAGCGGCTGTTTTTTAATTTTTATCATGGTGATTGTCGGCGGCATAACCCGACTGACTCACTCTGGCTTGTCAATTGCCAACTATCAATTGATTGCGGGAACTATCCCTCCGCTTAATGCGGAAGAATGGGAGGCCGCCTTTGACCTGTACAAACAATATCCCGAGTACCAAAAAATCAATCACAAAATGAACCTTGAGGAATTCAAGGATATCTTTTTTTGGGAGTGGATTCATCGGGTAATCGGTCGAGTGATCGGTCTGGTATTCATCTTCCCTTTCATCTATTTCCTGTTGAAAAAAAGATTAAGTGCCGCGACCATCCGCAAATGCTTGGGATTGATGGCCCTGGGCTCATTACAAGGATTTTTGGGATGGTTCATGGTTAAAAGTGGGCTGGTGGATCGTCCAGACGTGAGTCACTACAGGCTAGCCATGCATTTGACCACGGCGTTTTTGACCTTCGCTGCAACCTTGTGGGTGGCGCTTGGATTGATTTTCCCCAAAACCGATGGCGTGGGACCACTTTGGCCAAGACTAGGACCCTGGGTCAAAGCTGCCTACCTTGTTTTGCTCGTTCAGATTGTTTGGGGTGCCTTTGTGGCTGGACTTGATGCCGGTTGGTTGCACAACCACTGGCCACTGATGAACGACGGCTTGTGGATGCACGAGTCGGTACTCAATGAATTGAAACCGGTTTGGCGAAATTTTGTAGAGGGTAAAAGTGGCGTACAGTTCATTCACAGAAGTATGGCTTATCTGGTGGTGATCTTGATTGGTCAAGTGGCCTACCTCGGCCTGAAGGAAGGTCGAACCAAACGACAAAGGCAATTGGCCTACGGTATCATCGCAGGTGTGGGCCTTCAATTTTTTCTTGGTGTATTAACCCTTTTATGGCAGGTACCATTGGCTCTTGGGCTGGTCCATCAGGTCATGGCTTTTGTGCTTTTGGCCCTGATGACCTTGACTTGGCATCGATATAAATACGGGGGCAGTTAACCCTTTTAACTCTAAATAGAATCACTCAATTCTCGAGCTTTTAATTGAATAAAGCGTACTTTTGACTCCATAACACTAAGCCCATGATCTATCGATTTCGCGTGATCTTGAACGCCAAAGAAGATGTTTTTCGCGACCTGGAATTGCGTCACGACCAAAGTTTAGAAGATTTTCACAACAGCATTACTCAAGCCTTCGGATTTGGGGGGCAAGAGATGGCTTCCTTTTTTCTTAGCAATGATGAGTGGACCCAAGAAGAAGAATTTCCACTGTTTGACATGAGCGATGGCCTTGAGGAAAAAAGAAGCATGAGTGAGACCGCATTACATGAAGTTTTAGACGACAATCAAACTAAAATGATTTACATCTACGACTTTCTCAATTATTGGACGTTTTTAGTGGAATTGGCGGAAATCGCTGATGCCGCCGATGGTGTGGATTATCCCAATTTGATTTTTGCTCACGGTCATCTTCCTGAAGAACCGCCAGCCACCGAGTTCGAGGGGGTCGATGCAAAAGGGGGTGAATTCGGCTATGGAGAAGACGCCGATGACTTCTATGGGGACAACGATGATTTGGATCCCTACGATCTAGATGAACTTTACTGATCTTTAAAAGATACGCTTCATCAAAAGATACTGTGTTTTGTGTCTTGGTCTGGATGGGACTTGAAGTGATAATGGACCACACCGATTCCTCGGTCAATTTTGTATTTTAGTCGGCAGATTCGGCAGCATGAAATTTAAACTCAGTAGCGATTTTACCCCGACTGGGGACCAACCCCAGGCCATTGAGGAACTCACTCAGGGACTGAGTCAAGGCATCGAACAGCAAACTTTACTGGGAGTAACAGGGAGTGGAAAGACCTTTACCATCGCTAATGTCATCGAAGGAGTTCAAAAACCAACACTGGTTTTAGCCCACAACAAGACTTTGGCCGCACAACTCTACAGCGAGTTTAAAATGTTTTTCCCTGAAAATGCAGTCGAATATTTCGTCTCTTATTACGATTATTACCAGCCTGAGGCCTATATCCCGAGCAGTGGAACATACATTGAAAAGGACCTTTCGATCAATGATGAAATCGAAAAACTGCGGTTGAGCGCTACTTCGGCCTTGCTTTCCGGTCGTCGAGACGTTATTGTCGTGGCTTCTGTATCTTGTTTATACGGAATCGGGAATCCAGTCGAATTCAAAAAGAATGTCATTGAGCTCAAACAAGGACAAATCATATCGCGAACCAAACTCCTGCACCAACTGGTTCAGGGGCTTTATTCCCGGACAGAGACAGATTTTTTACACGGCAGATTCCGCATCAAAGGAGATACGGTAGATGTTTTTCCCGGCTATGCAGATCAGGCCTTTAGAATTCACTTTTTTGGGGATGAAATAGAAGAGATCGAATGCTTTGATCCACAGAGCATGAAGGTTCTGAGACAATTTGAACGGATTACCATTTATCCAGCCAATATGTTTGTCACCTCTCAAGACGTGCTGCAAAACGCGATTAAGTCCATACAAGATGATTTGGTTGCCCAAATCGACTATTTCAAAGAAACCGGACGCCACCTGGAGGCTAAGCGCTTGGAAGAGCGCACGAATTTCGACCTTGAAATGATTCGAGAATTAGGTTATTGCAGTGGCATTGAAAATTATTCGCGTTATTTAGACCAGCGAGCACCTGGTACACGCCCGTTCTGTCTTTTGGATTATTTTCCTGAGGATTATTTAATGGTTGTGGATGAATCTCACGTGAGTATTCCACAGGTCAGTGCCATGTATGGCGGAGACCGAAGTCGTAAAGAAAACCTGGTCAATTACGGCTTTAGATTGCCGGCAGCTATGGACAACAGGCCACTGAAATTCGAGGAGTTTGAAGCCCTTCAAAATCAGGTCATTTACGTCAGTGCAACGCCGGCAGATTACGAACTAGAACGATCGGATGGGGTTTTTGTCGAACAGATTATCCGACCGACAGGGCTTTTAGATCCGCCTATTGACATTCGACCTAGCGCTCATCAAATAGACAACCTTTTGGAAGAAATCCAACTGCGCGTAGACAAAGATCAAAGGGTATTGGTGACGACATTAACCAAACGGATGGCAGAAGAATTGACCAAATATTTGACCCGAATTCAAATTCGCTGTCGTTACATTCACAGCGATGTGGATACCCTTGAGCGGGTAGAAATCATGCAAGATTTACGATTGGGTTTATTTGACGTTCTGGTCGGTGTGAACTTGCTCAGAGAAGGTCTGGACTTACCGGAAGTGTCGTTGGTCGCTATTTTAGATGCAGATAAAGAGGGCTTTCTGCGCAGTACGCGTTCATTAACTCAAACCATCGGGCGCGCGGCACGTCATGTAGAGGGACTGGCCATTATGTATGCGGACAAAATGACTAAAAGCATGCAAGCCACCATCGATGCGACAAATTACCGCAGGGAAAAACAAATGGCTTACAACGAGAAATATGGCATTACCCCAACACCGATAAAAAAGAGTTTGGACAATGCCTTGACCAAGCGTCAAAAAATAGCAACGGAGGCTTTGGAACAGTCCTTAGTGACTGACCAAGAAATGGCCTACTTGAGCAAGCCTGAATTGGAGAAAAAAATCCGAGAGACCAGAAAAATGATGGAAGAATCAGCAAAATCTCTGGATTTTGTTGCGGCCGCAAAACACAGGGATGCCCTCAAAATGCTCCAAAAAAATCTCGCTGAGTCATGAACCATCCCAAAGAGTCAAAACGTTTGAATAAAGCCATAAGTGATAGTGGCTATTGCTCGCGCCGTAAGGCTGACGAGCTGATTTCTGATGGGTTGGTAACGCTGAATGACCAGCCTGTCAGTTTGGGGGACCGGGTAATGCCAGGAGACGTAATTAAAGTGCGTGGCCAAATCATTGGAGGGCCTAAAAGTGAGGTCTATATCATGCTAAATAAACCCGTAGGAATTACCTGTACGACGGACCAGCGTATTGACGGTAATGTCGTTGATTTTATCAACTTTCCAGAACGTATTTTTCACGTGGGGCGTTTGGACAAACCCAGTGAAGGCCTTTTGTTAATGACTAACGATGGAGACATTGTCAATAAAATACTCCGGGCTGGCAATCGTCACGAAAAAGAATACATCGTTCGTGTCGATCGGCCAATCAATGCCGATTTCATTCGTCGTATGAGTCGTGGTATTCCCATCTTAGAGACAGTGACAAAACCCTGTGTTGTAAAACAGCTGAGTCGATTCGTCTTTAAAATCATTTTGGTGCAAGGGCTCAATAGACAAATTCGTCGCATGTGCGACTATTTGGACTACCAAGTTGTAAGCCTTAAACGCACGCGAATTATGAATCTGGAACTCGGCGAACTCCCCTCAGGTCAATGGCGTCATTTGACCCAAAGCGAGGTGTCTGATTTACAAAGGAGTCTGATGGGCTCAGATAATGGGCCCTTCTCTGAAGGTGAAGTCGATCAGGACTTCAATTAAAAAACCGCATTCAGCCCAAGCTTCCTGCGGTTTTTCAACTAACTAACCAATATAACTAACAACAATGAAACATCACTTTATTGTTATGTCCTGATTAGTGAAATAATCGTGCCAAAGTTTGGCTGGAATTGCCAAATTATTGTTAATCCTAGTTAAAATAATCTTAGCAGGTTTAAGCCAATACCGCTTGTACCTTGTCGGCTGCCTCTTGAAATTCAATGGCTGAGAACACGTCCAAACCACTTTCATCGATTAAGGTCTTAGCAATATCTGCATTGGTACCCTGAAGTCGCACAATAATCGGCACATCAATGGTTCCCATGTTTTTGTAGGCATCCACGATGCCTTGGGCCACACGATCACAACGCACGATGCCGCCAAATATATTGACTAAAATAGCCTTGACATTGGGATCCTTCAAAATCAAATTAAAGGCTGTTTCAACACGCTCTGCATCAGCCGTCCCACCGACATCTAGGAAATTCGCGGGCTCACCACCAGCTTGCTTAATCAAATCCATGGTCGCCATAGCCAATCCCGCACCGTTTACCATACAGCCAACATTGCCTTCTAAATCGACATAATTCAAACCAACAGCCTTGGCTTCAACTTCTACAGGATTTTCTTCACGAATGTCTCTAAGGGCAGCGTAATCTTTGTGACGAAATAAAGCATTGTCGTCCAAAGTTACCTTAGCATCAACAGCGATAACGCGATCATCACTTGTCTTGAGGACGGGGTTAATTTCAAACAAAGAAGCATCACTCCCCACATAAGCCTGGTATAACGCGGAGACAAATTTGGTCATTTGTTTGAAGGCTTGACCACTGAGCCCAAGGTTAAAGGCTACTTTTCTCGCCTGAAACCCCTGTAATCCAACTGCTGGATCAATTTCTTCGGTAAAAATAAGATCCGGGGTTTGTTCAGCAACAGTCTCGATATCCATCCCCCCTTCTGTAGAATACATGATCATGTTATGACCTGTTGCACGATTGAGCAAAACACTGATATAAAACTCCTGAGGTTCACTCGCACCAGGATAGTAAACATCTTCAGCCACTAAAACTTGATGGACCGTTTTACCCTCAGCACTGGTTTGTGGTGTAATGAGCTGCATCCCGATGATCTGATCTGCAATATTTTTGACCTCATCGAGTGACTTTGCCAGTTTTACGCCACCACCCTTACCACGACCACCAGCATGGACCTGTGCTTTGATCACGTGCCATGAAGTCCCAGTGTCCTCAGTGAGCTTTTTGGCTGCTGCTACTGCTTCTTCCGGGTTTTGAGCAACGATTCCGCACTGAATGTCAACGCCAAAACTGTTCAAAATTTCTTTGCCCTGATATTCGTGTAAATTCATAAGATGCTTGTTTTTTTTTACCTGAACAAAAATAGTAAATGTGCTGATTTAACCTTGCCTCATTACAGATAATTTGACTGCTCGTCATCAAAAAAAGTGTTACCTTTTTTGAGTGAAAAGCAGCATTCAGTACAAGGTCCTTTCAAAATGATTGAATTAAATCGCTTTATAAAACATCCACGCAAGCCCAGACTTTTTATAGGGCCGTTTTATGTTCTGATTTTTTGCTTAGGCATTTGGGGTTTGCCTCTTGATACTCGGGCCCAATCCCCTGACAATTCTAAGGGCGATACTGTCGATCTTCCGTACCGATACTTTGTACCCAAACCTTTGATCCAAGAAAAAAAGAAGCTCAGCGACAGCGATTTAGTCTCCATCACCCAAAGCGGGGCCGTGACAAAACTTATCGTCTTTTTGCACGGTTCGGGAGAACGGGGGTCTGATAACGAGTCACAGCTTATACACGGGCAGCCATTTTTCGAAAAATTGGCTCAGGATAACAAGGCCTTGGTTTTGGTTCCGCAATGCCCAAAAGAGAAAAGTTGGCACAAGGGTTATAGCACGATCCGCAAGGGTAAGAAAAACTACCACTACCCAAAAAAAATATTGCCTAACGACGTACTCGATGCCTTAGAAGAGCTCATTGATTACCTGAGCAAAGGACTCAAAATACCCACTAAAAACATTGCTCTGGGCGGCTTATCAATGGGAGGCATGGGCACATTGGAGTTGCTCAGAAGACGTCCAGGCTACTACAGTCGTGCCTTTGTAATTTGTGGAGGCGCACACCCAATTGTCGCGCGACAAATTGGCCCCACCCCCACATGGTTTTTCCACGGTGATCGAGATCCAGTGGTGTTGCCAAAATATGCCAAAAAGCTCTTCAAAAGACTCAAATCTAGAGGTTACGAAAGCAAAATGACCATTTACCCCAATGTCGAACATGACAGTTGGGATTTAGCCTTCAAAGAATCAGAATTAATCTCATGGCTGAATCAATAAGAACAGGCTTTGTTGCTCTATTGAGC
>WTIY01000264.1 GCA_011525065.1 Flavobacteriales bacterium | reverse complement strand
TGTGCGGTGACCAACATAAAGCCTAAAATCATTTCAGCAATGCCACTGAGCAACACCAACAACTGATGTGCTGGGAGATAATTTGGTATGATGGAAAGAAATATTTTTGGTTTTTGCAGATGAAAAAAGCCCGCGAGAACCAGGAGTAATCCGAGAAAGTATTGGTGCCAGGGAAACATAATTGCGTTTTGGTGAAGATAGAAAAAAGCCTCCGAATTATCGGAGGCTTTTTTCATGCCTCAGGGACAACAATGATTGAATTGTATGCCCGAATAAAAACCCTCACAAGGGGACTATTTGATCAATTCAAAACTTCGATTGATGAATTGGGTCAAGTCTTGACCTTTGAGCAAGTTTTTGCTCAATTTAGCTAAATCAAAACCTTGTTTGATCAACCGCTCTTGTTTCGCTTTTGTTTTGGTCTCTACGATTTTTTGAATCAGCTCGTGATTGGTGTTGACAACTAGGTTGTACATCTCCGGCATTTGCCCCATGCCGAACATGCCGCCACCACCAGTTTGCTGCATTTCCTTCATGCGCCGCATGAATTCAGGTTCGGTGATCATGAATGGACTTGAGCTGCTGTCTAAAGATTCCATTTGTACCGTGTAGGTGCTTTTTGGAATGACGGTTTCAAGTCGTTCTTTCAGGGCTGTTTTTTGATCCTCACTCAGTTTAGAGGGTGTATTGTCCTCCTTTTTGATCAAATTGTCGATGGAATCGCTGTCCACTCGAACAAAACTGATGTTTTCTTTGCTGCCTTCAAATTTTTGCAACAAGTGACCGACAATCGGTGAATTTAAAAGGAGTACCTCATAGCCTTTGGCCTTAGCGCCCTCAATATAACTGTGTTGCGCGTCTTTGTCCGAGGCGTAAAGGTAAACGAGCTTTCCGTCTTTATCGGTCTGCAACGGGCTGCATTTTTCTTTGAGTTCTTCGTAAGTGAAGAAATCACCATCGACATTAGGGTAGAGGTAAAAACTCTCTGCTTTTTCAAAGAATTTCTCTTCAGTCAGCATGCCGTATTCAATGACGACTTTAATGTCTTCCCATTTTGCGCTGAAATCCTCGCGATTATCGTTGAACAGGCTCTTGAGTTTATCGGCCACTTTACGGGTGATGTAACTCGAGATTTTTTTGACGGCTCCATCGGCTTGTAGATAGCTTCGTGACACGTTCAATGGAATGTCTGGGCTGTCAATCACACCACGCAGCATGGTTAAAAATTCTGGAACGATGCCTTCGACATTATCCGTGACAAAAACCTGATTTTGATACAACTGGATCCGATCTTTTTGCATGTTCATGTCGGGTGAGACTTTTGGGAAATACAAAATACCGGTTAGGTTAAAGGGGTAATCGACATTCAGGTGAATGTGAAACAGCGGCTCTTCAAATTGCATGGGATACAATTCGCGATAAAAGGCCTTGTAGTCCTCGTCCTTGAGATCGGTGGGTGTTTTAGTCCAAGCCGGCGTTGGGTTGTTGATGATGTCATCAACCTCTTTAGTGGGTGCTGGATCCGATTCTTTAGCGCCCTCTGGCTTGGGTAAATATTCCGTTTTCTTGCCGAACTTAATGGGAATGGGCATGAATTTATTGTATTTCACCAGGAGTGATCGGATTTTAGACTCTTCCAAAAAGTCTTTATCCTCATCACTGATGTGCAATATAATTTCTGTCCCACGTTCAGATTTCTTGTGAGCGTCCAGAGTGTAATTCGGTGATCCATCACAGCTCCAATGCGCTGCTGGTTCATCTTTGTAGCTTTTGGTGATGATTTCGACTTTGCTCGCGACCATAAAGGCTGAGTAAAAACCAAGTCCAAAATGTCCGATAATACCTGCCTCGTCTGCTTTTTTGTCTTTGTATTTTTCTAGAAATTCTTCTGCTCCAGAAAAAGCAATTTCATTAATGTATTTCTGAACTTCATCCTGAGTCATGCCAATACCTTGGTCAATGATGTGAAGGGTTTTCTTTTTCTTATTGATTTTGACCTCAATGGTTGGATCACCGTAGTCCGTTTTTGCCTCTCCGATACTGGTTAAGTGCTTCAGTTTAAGCGTTGCATCAGTGGCATTTGAGATTAACTCTCGAAGAAATATTTCGTGATCGCTGTAAAGAAATTTTTTGATCAGTGGGAAGATGTTGTCCACTGAAACATTGATGGTTCCTTTGTTCATGGTCTTTTGAATTTAAAATTATTGACCTGTTTATGGCAAATAGAATACCATTTTTCACAATGTGACAGCTTGTCAGAAAAATCTTTGTTTAATTTTTTTGGTAAATAGTTAAACAT
>WTIY01000019.1 GCA_011525065.1 Flavobacteriales bacterium | reverse complement strand
CACTTAATGGATGCTACCCCACTGACCTTAGGTCAAGAATTCAGTGGCTATGCAGCTCAGCTAGATTTTGGCATAAAGGCGCTTCGACATACCCTCCCTCACCTGGCCCAATTGGCCTTGGGCGGCACGGCAGTAGGTACAGGAATCAATACCCCCGCTGGTTATTCCGAAAAAGTCGCATCGTATATTGCAGAATTTACAGGACTTCCTTTTGTCACTGCAGAAAATAAATTTGAAGCCTTAGCTGCGCACGACGCCATAGTAGAGACCCATGGGGCCTTAAAGCAAATCGCAGTATCACTCAATAAAATAGCTAACGACATACGTCTTCTGGCCAGTGGCCCAAGAAGCGGTATTGGCGAAATTATCATTCCAGCCAATGAACCGGGCTCATCCATCATGCCAGGAAAAGTAAATCCCACACAATGCGAGGCGTTAACCATGGTTTGTGCGCAAGTCATGGGTAACGATGTAGCCATCGGTGTTGGGGGTATGCAAGGCCATTTTGAATTAAATGTGTTCAAACCGCTCATGGCAAAAAACCTTTTGGAATCCGCTCAACTGATCGGAGATGCCTGTGTCAGCTTTGATCTACATTGTGCTCAAGGCATCCAACCAAACCACAAAGTCATCGAAGAACAGCTCAATAAGTCTTTGATGCTTGTAACCGCACTCAATACAAAAATCGGTTATTACAAAGCGGCAGAGATCGCCAATGCCGCGCATACTAATGGAACCACCTTAAAAGAAGAGGCCATAAAGTTAGGACATCTGACGGCAGAGGAATTTGATGCATGGGTCAAACCTGAGGATATGGTCGGATAAGAGGCCATTTGGGACCGGATAAGCCCTTAACTCTGTTTTAGGGCAGGTCCACTGAGAAAAATTGAGATAAGAGCAGCTTGAGCTGTTCTTATTTTTTTGTCAAAAAACTAATATTTTATCGATGTAATGCAAAAAATATAGATTAAATGTAAATAATTCGTATATTAGCCCTACCCAAATTTGTTAACTAACCTACTATGAAACGACTTGTTTTAGTGTTGATTGTCGGCCTATTATTCTCAACATCAGCCGTCCATTGTGGTCCTATTCATCAACAGAATCCAACTTGGATTTCGGCATTAGGCCCCATTTTTACTGAGTTTAGCAATAACGTCATCGAAGTTATTTCAGAAGAACCTTCTGAGATATTCAAGGAAGTTGCTTTGGAAGACAATACGACCAATCAACAGATGAATACTGCTCATAATCGCTGGAAAAACCCAGAAGTTGTTAAAGAAAATTCCTACAATACTGCCTCCTCGATGGTGCTGTTCCAGCAAGCTAACATATTTTCAAGTGGCCTATTTTATGGATTTACCTTAATGCTGATTCTCTTAAATGCCTTTTGCTTTTATGTATTTCGTGAAAAGACATTTTTGTTCTTCGCCCTTGGTGTATTGGGTCTAGGTACTCTGTTTTTTCAATTTGATGGCCTATATAACCTATTTGTTTTCGAATTCCAGCACAACTTAATCTTTGAAACCTTTAGCCTTTGGTTTTTCATCCTAAGCCTGAGTGCCCTGGCCCATAAATTCCTTTCGGCCAAAATCAAGGCCCCAAAATCAGGGGTGTTATCCGTTATATTGTCCAGCTTGAGCCTTTTGGCCATTGGTTTCTTCGGCTTTTTTCAAAATCCACTTTACCTCAATGTGGCACAAGTTTTACTGATGGCCCTGTTGGGTCGTTACCTCATTTTAGCCATGCAACAGGCATCAAGCAATGGCTACACCAAGCTCTTTGTTGTCGCCCTTACCCCATTCTTTTTTGTCCTTCTGGATCAGCTCATTTTTAATTATTTGGGCGAATCTCTTTTAGGATTGAGTGATGGCCTTTTTAAAATGAGTGCAATCATCCTCATGCTCGGAATGACTTACAGCCTGTTTTATCGCTTACAAGTACAAAAAGGAGAAAATGATTTAAGACAGCTTGAAATGCGCATTTTCAGTCGTCGTCAAGACGCGTTCAGCGCTCGAGTTAAGACCGAAAAATTAGTAGAGGACCTGTATTTAGAAAATCTCATCATGCAATACGATTTAGATGGATTTGAAATCAAACTGCTTCAATATATTTCTGAGGGCAAGACCAACGCCATTATCGCAAAAAAGATGAAAACCAGCATTGAAGAAATCGAAGAGCGAACAAAAGCCCTCTATGAAAAACTAGACATCGCTGAACACGTCCGTGAAGATCAGGCTCTTGTCAGCAGTCAACCTGATTATCTATACAATTAACGGCTCACTAATCTTAAGCGAGCTCATGCTC
>WTIY01000122.1 GCA_011525065.1 Flavobacteriales bacterium | reverse complement strand
ACCTAACTGTTAAAGAAGTTAATGAGTTAGCTCAAATCCTAAAAGATGAATACGGCATCGAGCCTGCTGCTGCTGCAGCGGTTGCGGTTGCTGGTCCAGCTGGTGGCGGCGGTGATGCTGCTGAGGAAAAGTCAGAATTTGACGTGGTCCTCAAAGCTGCTGGTGCATCCAAATTGGCTGTTGTTAAATTGGTAAAAGAATTGACCGGAGCTGGTTTGAAAGACGCTAAAGACTTAGTTGACAATGCCCCTTCTCCAATCAAAGAAGGTGTGGCTAAAGACGAAGCTGAGGCACTTAAAGCCCAATTAGAAGAGGCTGGAGCTGAGGTTGAGCTTAAGTAAGCCCAACAGGATTAAACCTTAAGGTTTAGGTCTTTACTCATGCGAGTTAAGGCCTAAACCATTTTGCGTATATAAAGGTTTAGAGATTTTTCGAACATACGCAAGCTTATTTTTTAATTAAAATTCATCTATAGATGTCAGCAACGCAAACTGAACGATTGAATTTTTCCTCTGTAGCGAACAGACCGGATTACCCGGACTTTTTGGACATCCAAATTAAATCCTTCCAGGATTTTTTCCAGTTGGAGACCAAATCAGAAGAAAGAGGCAACGAAGGCTTATATAAGACCTTCTTGGAAAACTTCCCCATTACCGATACCCGTAATCAATTTGTCCTCGAGTTTTTGGACTATTTTGTCGACCCACCGCGATACAGTATTCAAGAGTGTATTGAACGTGGATTGACTTACAGTGTTCCACTCAAGGCAAGATTAAAGTTGTATTGTACCGATGAGGAACACGAAGATTTTGAAACCATTGTTCAGGATGTGTATTTGGGAACCATTCCTTACATGACCCCAAGTGGTACCTTTGTGATTAATGGTGCCGAACGAGTCGTTGTTTCTCAATTGCATCGCTCGCCTGGGGTATTCTTCGGGCAGTCTTTCCATGCCAACGGGACCAAGCTCTACTCGGCTCGTGTGATCCCATTTAAAGGGTCTTGGATTGAATTTGCTACCGACATCAACTCTGTGATGTACGCTTACATTGACAGAAAGAAAAAATTACCGGTAACTACTTTATTCCGCGCTATTGGTTTTGAGCGGGACAAGGATATTCTGGAGATCTTTGATTTAGCAGAAGAGGTTAAGGCGACAAAAACTGGTTTGAAAAAATATCTTGGCCGCAAATTAGCCGCTCGTGTACTTAAAACATGGCATGAAGACTTTGTGGACGAAGATACCGGTGAGGTTGTTTCGATTGAGCGTAACGAGATCATTTTGGATCGCGATACGGTGCTTGAAAAAGAGCACATGGAGGAGATTTTGGACTCTGGCAGCAAGACGATTCTTTTACACAAAGAAGACAATCAGCAGGCCGATTACGCCATCATTCACAATACTTTACAAAAAGATCCTACGAACTCTGAAAAAGAGGCCGTGGAGCACATTTATCGCCAACTCCGTAACGCTGAGCCGCCAGACGAGGAGACCGCTCGTGGCATCATCAATAAATTGTTCTTCAGCGACCAGCGATATAATTTAGGTGAGGTTGGGCGATACCGAATGAATAAAAAGTTGGGTCTTGATATTGAAATGGACAAGCAAGTCTTGACCAAAGAAGACATCATAACCATCGTTAAATTTTTAATTCAACTGATTAATTCTAAGGCTGAGATTGATGATATCGATCACCTGAGTAACCGACGAGTTCGTACCGTGGGTGAGCAGTTGTCTTCTCAATTTGGCGTTGGACTTGCGAGAATGGCTCGGACCATTCGAGAACGAATGAACGTTCGAGACAATGAAGTTTTTACCCCGATTGATTTGATCAACGCTAAGACCTTGTCTTCGGTAATTAATTCATTCTTTGGGACCAATCAATTGTCTCAATTCATGGATCAAACCAATCCACTTGCCGAAATCACGCACAAGCGAAGACTTTCGGCCTTAGGACCTGGTGGTTTGTCCCGTGAGCGCGCAGGATTTGAGGTTCGTGATGTCCATTATACGCATTACGGGCGACTGTGTCCAATTGAAACCCCTGAGGGACCAAACATTGGTTTGATTTCGTCACTCTCTGTTTTTGCCAAAGTGAACAATTTAGGGTTTATTGAAACGCCTTATCGCAAAGTAGAAAAAGGAAAAGTTGATTTAAAGTCTGAACCGGTTTATTTGTCGGCTGAGGAGGAAGAAGAAAAGTTGATCGCTCAGGCCAACATTCCTACCAAAAAAGACGGAACCATCGAAGGTGATCGTGTTATTGCCCGTATGGAGGGAGACTTCCCAGTAGTTGAGCCCAAACAGGTACACTA
>WTIY01000248.1 GCA_011525065.1 Flavobacteriales bacterium | reverse complement strand
GTATTGATCCAAGAGCCAGTTCAAAGGGACCGTCACGGTCAATACAAAAATAACGGCAACGCCCAAACCAACCGCTGTACTTACCTTTTTTGATACCGCCAAGTAGGAACACATCCCAAGAAAATAGGCAAACACCATGTTGTCTACAAAAATCGATTTAAAAAATAATTCTAAATGCTCCATATGTCAATCGTTTTTGATGCACGAATTTAGTGTGCATCAAGGCCTTATTATACTTCTTCTATCAGTTCTTTATTTCGAGAGCGTTGCACCCAAATGATTATACCGACCACAATCAGGGCCATCGGGGGCAACACCATAAATCCATTGTTTTCGTAACCAAAAGCGTAGAGACCTGTCTTTTCAACCGAATCCCCTAGAACTTTGAATCCAAATAAAGTTCCTGAACCCAATAATTCTCTAAAGAAACCGACAATGATTAAAATAACTCCATAGCCCAAAGCATTGCCCACCCCATCAAGGAAAGAACGCCAAGGACCATTACCTAAGGCAAACGCCTCAAATCGACCCATGATGATACAATTGGTAATGATTAACCCGATAAACACTGAAAGTTCCTTACTCAATTCGTAAGCGAAGGCCTTGAGCACCAAATCGACAATGATCACAAGGGTCGCCACGACAATCAACTGGACGATAATTCTAATTTTCGAAGGGATGATGTTACGCATCAATGAGATGACCACATTCCCCATACCCAATACAAAAATTACTGAAAGTGCCATCACGATGGAGGGTTTGAGCTGAGCTGTAATGGCCAGCGCTGAACAAATACCCAAGACCTGAATGGTGATCGGGTTGTTATCCGCTAAGGGGTCGAAAATAAGTTTTGAATCTTTTTTAGAGAGCAGTCCCATAAGATTTAATTTAATGATTTAAAGTAAGGGACATAAAGACGAATGTCCTTCTTTAGCATGGCCGAAAGCCCATCTCCGGTAATGGTTGCCCCGGCTAGGGCATCAACTTCCTGGTCATCTTTGATTAAGTTTTTTGGATCGTTATTGCCCTTAGCTACGGCAATGCCAGCAAAGTTTCCGTCAACTAAGAATCCCTCCCCCTTAAAATCATCCATGAAGTATCGTTGTTTGATTTCAGCACCAAGTCCCGGGGTTTCTCCTTTGTGATCAAAATAAACTCCGTGAATCACCATGTCTTTGTCCATGGCTACGAAGCCCCAAATGGCATCCCAAAGGCCTTTACCGCGAACAGGAACCACAAAGATGTCCTTTCCTTCAATGGATCCTTCAAATAAAGGCAGACGTCGGTCATAAGCTGGATCAGCAGCCTTAGTGGCTTCCTTTTTAACATCAATGAGAAAGGCTTGGTCGTTTTCTGTAACTTGATCTCCCTGAATCACCACCTGACGCGTAATGTACTTCTGAAATTCAGCCTCTACGGATTCAGTAGGGATAAAAACCACATCATTGGCCCCTTGATTTTGATTGACACCCATGGCGTACAAAATATTCTGCTGTTTTTCAAAGCGCTCGTTGGCCTCAATTTGAGGACGGAACAACATGAATAAGCCAGCGAGAATGGATCCGACGATTACCACCATGACCACGGCGAATACTAAGGTATAACTGTTTTTTTCTGTGTTGATCGCCATCTTACGCGTTTTTAACTTTTAAACGATTCATTCTTCTTTTCACATTGCCTTGAATCACATAGTGATCAATGGTTGGCGCAAAAACATTCATCAGCAGGATGGCCAAAAAGACCCCCTCTGGATAGGCTGGATTAAATACGCGGATCAGAACCGAGATAAAACCGATTAAAAAACCGTAAATCCATTTGCCTTTATTGGTTTGAGATGCGGTAACAGGATCTGTGGCCATATAGACAATTCCAAAAGCCAATCCACCAATGATCAAGTGGACCCAAAATGGGGTATTCATCAGACTGTAGAACTTGCTTGAGCCATCGATCCAACCGGCGTCGACCACTCCATTGAACATCAGCCCCATAACCAAAGCACCAATCACGGCAGACACCATGATGCGCCAGCTTCCAATTTTTGTAAAGACTAAAAATAATCCACCCGCGAGAATCAGGGCTGTGGAAGTTTCACCGACAGAGCCCGGAATAAAACCTAAAAACATGTCCCATAAATCGTAACCCGCAGCTTTGTTCTGAGCCAACGATCCCAGGATGGTCTCACCAGAAATCGAATCCAATTCCAAACCAGCCGCAATTTGAGAGGCCCGTTCTTGAGCACCGGCAACCCATACCTTATCACCACTCATCCAGGTTGGATAGGCGAAAAATAAGAAAGCACGGGTGGTCAGTGCTGGATTC
>WTIY01000273.1 GCA_011525065.1 Flavobacteriales bacterium | reverse complement strand
GTTATATCTTTACCCCCTAAATTTTTACCAGGCATATAATTTGACCTGATAAAATTTGAACGCTTAAACGCATGGAAAAGATCATCGATCAGGACAAACAGGGTACAGCTTTAGACAGACCGAAAAAACTCGGGAATACAAAAAAATTGTTCATCGAGAGCTACGGTTGCCAAATGAACTTTAGCGACAGTGAGATTGTGGCTTCAATTCTAGCCAAAGAAGGCTATGACACCACAACGGATTTAACTCAGGCCGATCTCGTTTTGGTCAATACGTGCTCGATCCGAGAGAAAGCCGAGCAAACCGTTAGAAAGCGTCTAGAAACCTACAACGCCGTGAAAAAAACTAACCCCTCCATGAAAGTTGGGGTTTTGGGATGCATGGCCGAGCGCCTTAAAAGCAAATTTTTAGAGGAAGAAAAGATTGTCGATTTGGTGGTTGGGCCCGATGCCTATAAAGACTTACCTAACCTGTTGGACGAAGTAGATGCAGGCCGAGAAGCTGTGAACGTCATCTTGTCCAAGGACGAAACCTACGCCGATGTAGCGCCGGTTAGACTCGGCGGTAATGGTGTGACTGCCTTTGTCAGCATTACGCGTGGCTGCGACAATATGTGTACTTTTTGTGTGGTCCCGTTTACACGAGGCAGAGAACGTTCAAGAGATCCCCAAAGCATCATTCAAGAGATCAATGCACTTGCCGCTGATGGGTATAAAGAAGTGACGCTACTCGGGCAAAATGTCGACAGCTACCTTTGGTATGGTGGTGGACTAAAAAAAGATTTCAAAAACGCCTCGGAAATGGCCAAAGCCACTGCTGTTGATTTCGCTCAGCTATTGGATTTAGTGGCTCAGGCTCAGCCAAAACTCAGGTTTCGATTTTCAACCAGTAACCCTCAGGACATGACGCGTGATGTGCTGCACGTTATGGCCAAGCACGACAACATTTGCAATTACATTCACCTCCCCGTCCAAAGCGGGAGCACACGAATTTTGGAGGCGATGAATCGACAGCACACCAGAGAGGAATACATGGCCCTGATTGACGACATCAAAAGAATTCTACCGGATTGTGGCATTTCACACGATATGATCGCGGGATTTCCAACTGAGACCGAACAAGACCATCAGGACACTCTGAGTTTAATGGAATACGTTCAGTACGATTTTGGGTTCATGTTCATGTATTCTGAACGTCCGGGGACCATGGCAGCCAGAAAGATGGAGGACGATGTTCCTGATCCGATAAAAAAGCGTCGACTCACCGAGATCATCAATCTTCAACAACAGCACAGCGCCTTGCGCACTCAAAAATATTTAGGCAAAACTGTCGAAGTTTTGATCGAGAAAGAAAGTAAAAAAGATGCAGAGTATTGGAGCGGCAGAACCCCGCAAAATACTGTGGTGGATTTTCCAAAAGATCACTATCAACCGGGTGATATTGTTCAGGTTCATATTGAGCAATGCACCAGTGCAACCCTAATTGGTAAGGCCGTTGAGCCCATAAATGCATAAATGCTAAATCATGGAAACGATTCAGTCCGTAAAACAACGCTTTGAAATCATCGGGAACGATGACAAGCTCAATCGTGCCATCCAAAAGGCCATTCAGGTGGCCCCTACGGATATTTCTGTTTTGGTCACGGGTGAAAGCGGTGTTGGAAAAGAGAACATTCCACGCATCATTCACGCCCTTTCTCACAGGAAACACAACAAATACATCGCGGTCAACTGCGGTGCCATTCCTGAGGGAACCATAGACAGTGAGTTATTTGGCCATGAAAAAGGGGCTTTTACTGGAGCCACAACCACCAGAAGTGGTTATTTTGAAGTGGCCGATGGTGGGACAATTTTTTTAGACGAGGTGGGAGAATTGCCTCTACCGACTCAAGTTCGGTTGTTACGCGTGTTAGAGAATGGAGAATTCATGAAGGTCGGCTCTTCGCAAATTCAGAAAACCAATGTCCGCATTGTTGCTGCAACAAATGTCAACATGGGTGCCGCGATTGAAAAAGGACGGTTTCGAGAAGATCTATATTACCGTTTGAGTACCGTTGAGATAGGACTGCCCGCCCTCCGCGACCGTGGTGAGGACATTCATCTGCTGTTTCGCAAATTTGCCTCTGATTTTGCCCAGAAATATAAAATGCCTACCATTCGCTTAGACCAAGAGGCCGTTGGGCTGCTTTTGAAGTACCATTGGGGTGGTAACATCAGGCAATTGCGCAACATCACTGAGCAGCTCTCTGTCCTGGAACAAAAAAGAGAAGTTGGCTATCAAAAACTCAAAGAGTATTTACCGCATGTAGGCAGCCACCTAC
>WTIY01000184.1 GCA_011525065.1 Flavobacteriales bacterium | reverse complement strand
GCATTACCATTGCAGAGGATGGCATTAGTTTGACATGATCAGTCGGTGGTTAATACCTGGTGGCTTGGATGTCGCCAAATTCGTTTAATTTTATCTCAAAAATTTGTCATGAGTCAACCAAATTGGAAAACCGCAAAAACATTTCAAGACATCACGTATAAAAAATACAAGGGTGTTGCTCGAATTGCTTTTAACCGACCTGAAGTCCGCAATGCTTTCCGTCCGCAAACCACGAGTGAATTACTGGAGGCTTTCCACGATGCTCAGGAGGACACCAGTATTGGCGTGATTTTGTTGTCTGCAGAGGGACCATCCCCCAAAGATGGGGTTTATAGTTTTTGCTCTGGTGGAGACCAAAGTGCTCGAGGGCATCAAGGCTATGTCGGGAATGACGGATACCATCGACTGAACATTTTAGAGGTGCAAAGGTTGATCCGTTTTATGCCCAAGGCCGTAATTGCCGTAGTTCCTGGTTGGGCGGTAGGCGGTGGACACAGTTTGCATGTGACTTGCGACTTGACCCTTGCGAGCAAAGAGCACGCCATTTTCAAACAAACCGATGCAGATGTGACCAGTTTTGACGGAGGTTACGGAAGCGCTTATTTGGCCAAAATGGTGGGCCAGAAAAAGGCGAGAGAAATCTTTTTTCTAGGCCGTAATTATTCAGCTCAAGAGGCTTATGATATGGGCATGGTCAATGCTGTGATTCCTCATGACGAATTGGAGCAAACGGCTTTTGATTGGGCTCAGGAAATTCTGAAGAAATCCCCCATTTCGATTAAAATGCTCAAATTCGCCATGAACCTAACTGACGATGGATTAGTGGGACAACAAGTTTTTGCCGGTGAGGCGACGCGATTGGCTTACATGACCGATGAAGCCAAAGAGGGCCGGGATGCATTTTTGGAAAAACGTCCGCCGAATTTTGATAAAAAATGGCTTCCCTAATTTAAGGTACTCTATACTATTGCGGGGTATTTGACTGGATCGGTTTCATGCATAATGCCGTATATCTTTTCGTAGATGTCCTCGAATGAGGGCTTTGAAAAATAGTCTCCGTCAGTCCCATAGGCTGGACGATGGGCTTTGGCGGTAAGCGTCATGGGGGCACTATCCAGATGGACGTAGGCCTTCTGTCGTACCAAAAGATCATTCAATAGATAACCCGACGCCCCTCCCGGAACATCTTCATCGACAATCAGCAATCGGTTGGTTTTGGCGACGCTTTTTACCATATCCATGTTCAAATCTAAAGGCAATAGAGATTGGACATCAATGACTTCGGCAGAAATTCCGGTTGCACCTTCGAGCGCATGTGCAGCACTTTCAACGATTCTCAGGGTGCTCCCATAGGAAATCACAGTAATGTCGGTTCCGGTTTTTACGGTTTCAACCACACCGATCGGGGTGCAAAATTCCCCTATGTTAGACGGCATTTGCTCTTTGAGGCGGTAACCATTTAGACTTTCAATGATCAATGCAGGCTCATCACTTTTCAGTAGAGTGTTGTAAAAACCAGCCGCTTGGGTCATGTTACGTGGCACCAAGACATGAACGCCACGAACTAAATTTAAAATTCCACCCATTGGGCTTCCACTGTGCCATATGCCTTCTAGGCGATGCCCGCGAGTCCGCACGATAAGCGGTGCTTTTTGTGTGCCATTGCTTCTGTATCGAACTGTTGCCAGATCATCGCTCATGGTCTGAAGACAATACAAAACATAATCCAGATACTGTATTTCTGCAATTGGTCTTAAGCCACGCATGGCCATCCCGATGCCTTGACCCAAGATGGTCGCTTCTCGAATCCCAGTATCACTCACACGCACGGGACCAAAAATTTCTTGCATGCCCTCAAGTCCCTGATTGACATCGCCAATTTTTCCGCTGTCTTCCCCAAAAATTAAAACCTCAGGATATTTTTCAAAGAGGGCCTTAAAATTATTGCGTAAAATCACCCGTCCATCAACCATTTCAGCATTCGACGCATACTGCGGCTGGATTGGTTGAACATTTGTTGCCTTATCAGGATGTTCTGAATACAAATGAGCACCGTAGAGCGGCTCGATAAAATTCACATACTCCTGATGCCAGTCGTGTAAGGCCTTTTTCTCTGCATCCGGCCGATCACGCAAAAGCCATTGAATTTTCCGTGAACACGAAACGACGTCTCTTCTTAATGGCTCGCGATTGCTTTTGAGTTCTTTAATCAAAGCATTGAATTCATCGGGTTGAGTACACTTTGCTGCTAGTGGTGTGGCAAGAGCGATGAGCTGGTCACGTTCCTGCAGGTGTAATGCTAAATAGGCCTTCCAAGCCTTG
>WTIY01000177.1 GCA_011525065.1 Flavobacteriales bacterium | reverse complement strand
GGCTACCGATGAGGTAACAATAAATAAAAGAATGAATAGTATTTTTTTCATTGCCTATCACACCTTGGAGGGTTGGGTTTTGGTTTTTTTCTTTTTTTTCATTTGGTTTTCCTCTTTGGTGAGGAGATTTTTCAAGTCCTCTTGGCGCTGTTTGAAGGTTAAGCTGTAATTTTCATTATTATCAAACTGGCGCTTCATCATTTTAATTGTAGAGAAGTCATGATCACTGAAAAGTTTAATTTTCTTTTTAATGGAGTTTTTGGTGACTCCCATATGAGTGAGGATATCCTCTCCGATGGCTAGTGAAGATAAAAATGTTTCTCGTTGGATGGAGTGGACTTTGCGGTCCATTAAATCATAGACGTGTCGGCGATCAATGGCACGGGCAAGTACCTTGAGGCGGGGGTATTTTTGATTGAGTAAGTCAATGATCTTGAGACTGGCCTGATGATCGTCCACCGCCACGATGAAATATTTGGCCTTATGAGCTTTAATCGTCTCTAAAATTCGCTCATCACTGGCTCGACCATAGTAGACTTGATAGCCAAAATCTCGAAGCAGTCGCACCTGATCGGGATCTTCCTCTAAGATCGTCAGTTTGTATCCTTGCGATAACAAAAATCGTCCCACAATCTGACCAAAACGGCCAAAGCCCGCAATGATGATTTGACTTTCCTCTGCTGCTCCCGGGTCGAGCTCTTCAGCTTCATTGAGAATTTTTCCTTGCCGCTGTAAAAAAGCTCGCATTAAAAAAGGAGTGGAAATCATGGATAAGGTCGCGATGACATTGATGAGCGTATAAAAGTTATAATCAAATAATTGTGCCTGAAACGCAAAACCGCCTAAGACAAAGGCAAACTCTCCAGCCTGACACAGCGAGGCGGCAAAAAATAATCGCTGCTGGGGTTCGATATCCCCTTGATAGGCAATAGCCCAGAGAATAATTCCTTTAATAATAAGTAAGGCGACAAAAGCCGTCAGTGCCAAGGTGTAGTTGTCGATGGCATAGGTAACATTGAGGGAGGTTCCCACCGTAATGAAAAATAATCCAAGCAGAATATCCTTGAACGGTGCGATATCCACCTCGATACTATGGCGATACTCATTATCAGAGAGGAGCATTCCTACTAAAAAAGCCCCTAAAGCCGGCGATAATCCAATGAGCTGCATAATATAAGACACCGCAATGACGATCAGCAGAATGCTGGCAATAAAGATTTCGCGTTGATTGGTTTTGGCGATGTAGTGAAAAAAACGAAAGCCCACAATGCGCACTACAAAGATAATCAATCCCACCGTTGCCGTGATGATAATAAAGCGCTCAATATTATTAAATTGCTGAATGAGCTCTCCGTTTTGATACTCCATCCCACTGGGAGAAAGCAATGCAATGAGAGCGATAATGGGAATAACCATCACGTCTTGCAGAAGTAAAACTGAAAGAGCGGAGCGGCCGGTATTGTTTTGATCTTGACCCATCTCGCTGAGGGTCGGCATTACAATGGCTGTAGAAGATAACGCTAAGACCAGTCCTGCAATAATCGAAAGGTTCAGTTGTTCGGTAAAATAAAAGACAGCCAATCCGATCGCCAGCGCGGTGAGAAGAATTTGTAAGACTCCGTAGCGAATAAATTTTTTTCGCATGAGCCATAGCTCGGCAGGGCGAATTTCTAGTCCAATCAAAAAAAGCATCATGATAATTCCAAATTCCGCAAAGGTGTGAACTTCCTTTTGATCGCTGATGAAACCGAGCACGAAGGGACCGATTAAAATACCTGAAAAGATATACCCGACAATCGATCCTAATTTAAATTGCTTGGCTATTGGCACAACAATGACAGCTGCGAGTAAGTAGATAATGGAGTTGAGAATAAGCGAATTCATTTACTTTATTTCAGTGTAGTTGATTTTCTTAAATTTTCATCCCTTAGCTGTGGCAAAAATCCTCAAGCCAATTTGAGGGAGATCAATTACTTTCTAGATTGAATATATTAATCTGTAATTATGAATAACACTTGGAATAAAAAAACGATCTGGATTTTAGTCATTGCCATTATATTTTTTATGGGGGGAATTGCCTTTTATTTCCTATCAATGAAAAATCATCACTATTCGATGGGCAGTCAACATCACGCCCAACACCTCAAACACCATGAGCATGATGAGGTTAATATGCCGGGTCTTCAGGGAGAGGATATAACCGACCAAGAAGTCAATGACCTAAAGAAACTCTTCCAAAAACACAATGAAATCAAGCGTTTAGTAGAGAATATCACCAATGGCATTATTACGGTTACCGAAACAGATAATGAAGAATTGCGCTCTAGTATTAT
>WTIY01000147.1 GCA_011525065.1 Flavobacteriales bacterium | reverse complement strand
CTTCAGGACAATCCCGAGGAAATTCCTCACATGATCAAAATGATCAAAAAGGAAGGCTTTGACATGGTCTCAGGCTGGAAGAAAAAGCGCTACGACTCTTATTTTGGGAAAAATCTTCCCTCCAAACTGTTCAATTTTGCGGCTCGTAAAACTTCCGGGGTTTTGTTAAATGATTTTAATTGTGGACTCAAGGCGTACAAAAGTGAGGTGATCCAAGCCATAGAGGTTACCGGAGAAATGCATCGTTACCTACCCGTTTTAGTAAAAAATGCGGGATTTGAGCGCATTGGGGAGCGGGTTGTGCTCCATCAGGCCCGAAAATACGGGAGCACTAAATTTGGTTCGGAGCGATTCATGCGGGGATTTTTAGACCTGATCACCATCTCCTTTATATCGCGTTTTGGCAAAAGACCCATGCATCTTTTCGGGAGCTGGGGCGCCATTATGTTGATCCTCGGATTTTTATTTTCAGCCTACCTGGGTTTAGATAAGTTGTTTTTCAACCCGACTGGACGTTTGATTACAGAGCGGCCTCAGTTTTATGTCGCTCTAACGGCCATGATTTTAGGAGGACAATTTTTTATCGCTGGATTTTTGGGTGAACTCATCCTACGCGCGAGACTCGCAACGCCTAATTACCGTATTAAAGAATTCCTAAACCTTCATTAATTGCAGGGATATTCCTTATTTTTGCCCCTGTTTATCGATAATATCCACCCATGTCATTGACTGCTGAAGACCTCCGATTAAAAGCCGAAAAATGGCTCTCATCGGATTTTGATACCGAGACCAGAGAAGCGATAAAAAAACTGATTGATGGCCCGCAAGAATTACTCGAGGATGCCTTTTACACCTCATTAGCTTTTGGAACAGGGGGCATGCGTGGCATTATGGGGGTTGGCGATAACCGCATCAATAAATACACCCTAGGTAAAGCAACCCAAGGTTTGAGTGATTATCTCAAAAAGCGATTTCCAAACGAGTCGCTCAAAGTAGTCATCGCTTATGATTGCCGCCATAACAGTGACACTTTGGCCCGAACCGTGGCTGAAGTTTTCTCGGCAAATGGCATTCAAGTCTCCCTCTTTTCATCTTTGCGCCCTACCCCGGAATTGTCCTTCGCCGTGCGTCATTTAGACTGTCATTGCGGTATTGTTTTAACCGCATCACACAATCCTCCGGAGTACAACGGATACAAAGTATATTGGCAAGATGGCGGACAACTGGTTCCGCCAGAAGATGCAGACATCATCAAAACCATTGATGCTTTGAATTATCAAGACATTAGGTTTGATGCTGACGAATCATTAATACAACTTATTGACGATGAGGTCGATGAGGCCTTTGTGACGGCCTCTATGGCGGCCGTATCTAAACATGCCAGTGTGGAGGACCGCAAAGGGCTCAAAGTCGTCTTTACCCCGCTCCACGGCACCTCTGTGACGATGGTTCCGCGGGTTTTGAGTGCCGCGGGTTTTGAAAGCCTACATTTGGTTCAAGAACAAGCACAACCCGATGGTGATTTTCCAACGGTTTCTTCTCCTAATCCGGAAGAACCTCAAGCCCTTCAGATGGCGATTGATCAAGCCAATGAAATCAATGCCGATCTGGTTATCGGTACAGATCCTGATTCCGACCGACTGGGCATTGCCGTGCGTGACGATTCAGGAACACTTACCTTACTCAATGGCAATCAAGCCATGGTGATCAAAACGCATTTTTTACTCAATGGCCTAAATAAAAACGCCCTCAATAAAAATGCATTTATTGCCTCAACCATCGTATCAACGCCTATGATGGGCCTCTTGGCTCAAGACTTTGGTGTCGATTATAAAGAAGGCTTAACTGGATTCAAATGGATTGCCAAAATGGTCAAAGATTTTCCGCAACAACACTTTATCGGCGGCGGTGAGGAAAGTTTTGGCTTTATGGTTGGCGATTTTGTGAGAGACAAAGACGCTGTTACGGCCAGCCTGCTCATATGTGAAATAGCCGCATACCTCAAAGGCCAGAATACTTCTGTTTGGGCTTATCTTCAAAAACTTTACGATCAGTATGGTCATTACAGAGAGGCCCTGGTCTCTCAGGTCAAAAAAGGCCGTCAAGGTGCCGATGAAATTAAGGCCATCATGTCTGAGTTTAGAACCAACCCACCCAAAAGCATTGCAGCAAGTGCCGTGATTAAAATCGAGGACTACCTGCAGCAAACAGTCACCGAGCTTCCGTCAGGGAGTGAGTTTGCGCTGGACTTACCCAAGGCCAATGTCCTTATTTTTTATACGGAAAATGGGGCTAAAATCGCAGCTAGACCCAGTGGTACCGAGCCAAAGATTAAATATTACATCAGCGTTCGA
>WTIY01000209.1 GCA_011525065.1 Flavobacteriales bacterium | reverse complement strand
GCTGATAGTCGTCGAGTTGTTGCTGACGTCCTTTATTACTCAGAATATATTCCAGAGCCTGATTAAGTGTTTGTGCATTGAAGGAGTTTTGAATCAGTTCAGGAACTGCCTGGGCGTCGAGAATTAGGTTGACCAAAGAGATGTAAGACAATTTAATGATGCGTTTGGCAATCTGATAAGAAATCCAATTTCCGTGATAACAGACCACTTGTGGGACGTTCATCAGTGCTGTTTCTAAAGTTGCCGTACCCGATGTTACCAAAGCACCTTGGGCCATACTGAGCACAGCATAAGTTTCTCCACTGACCACCGTGAGGTTTTTAGCCCGGATTAAACCCGAGTAAAAACTTGGATCGATGGCAGGTGCTCCAGCCACGACAAACTGATGATCAAGATGTCTTTGGGCCACTTGATCCATGACCGGAAGCATGACTGAAATCTCCTGTTTTCGGCTGCCAGGTAAGAGTGCGATAATAGGCTTATCATCCAAACTATGCTGTTTTCTGAATTTGTCGGGATCTACTTTTGCTTTTAGTAAAAGTGCATCATTTAGCGGATGGCCTACATAGTGAACTGGACAACCGTGCTGACGAAAAAAGGCCTCTTCAAATGGCAAAATGACATAAAGCGAAGTTACATCGCGAGCAATGGCTTTCACCCTGTTCTCTTTCCAGGCCCAGGCTTGTGGAGCGATATAATAATGGACCGGAATATCATGGCGTTTGGCCCATGCCGCGATGCGCATATTGAATCCGGGATAGTCCACAAGAATCAAGGCATCTGGCTTGTAGTTTAAAACATCCGATTTACAGCGTTTGATGTTTTTTAAAATGGTCTTGAGATTGAACAAGACTTCGATGAATCCCATAAAGGCCAAATCCTTGTAATGGGTCACTAAATCCATACCCTGGGCTTGCATTAAATCACCACCCCAACCCCGAAAATCAGCTTTTGAGTCTTTTGTTTTAAGCGCACGGATCAAGTTGGACCCATGTAAATCTCCTGAGGCTTCACCGGCAATTACGTAGTACTTCATGTCAGAAGAAATATAAGAAATAAGTCATTAAGGCCGTACCAATGGTGGCCAATAAAACCCCTCTGGCTTCGTATTCTTGATGGCGCTTTATAAACTCAAAAAAGGCCAGGAGATTGGGCAGTGCCCCAAGGGAGATGAGCATCCACAGGCGGTCAGTGTCGACAAATGCCGTCCACATTTGATCCACAGATCGATCGTTCATGAGTCCAAAAAGTAACAGACAAAGCAAAATACCGAGTCCATTAAAAATAAGCCCGACTAAAAATCCTTTAAATATTCTTTGACTCATGATTTAAGGTTCCATTGATTGATCAAAGGAATGGCATAATGCGCGGTTAGGTCGTACTGCACTGGAACCACGGAGATGTATCCGTGGTCAAGCGCCCATTGGTCGGTATCCTCACCCTGATCCAAATTCACAAATTCTCCTGAGAGCCAAAAATACGTTCGGCCCCAAGGGCTTTTTCGCTTGTCAAATTGTTCGACCCACTGAGCATTGGCCTGGCGACAAATCTTGAGGCCCTTAAATGGCCCTTGATCGATTTTAGGAAAATTCACGTTGAGCACCACGCCCTGAGGCATGCCATGTTCAAGACATTCATGGGTTAGATGTTGAATGGGTTCGATGGTGTGACTAAAATCCGCATTGTAACTGAAATCTAAAAGTGAAAATCCAATGGCGGGAATTCCCATGGTTCCAGCCTCAACGGCTGCGCTCATTGTACCGCTGTAAATGACGTTTATCGAAGCGTTACTCCCGTGATTGATCCCGCTGACCAGTAAATCAGGTTTTCGATCCAAGACTTCATTGACGGCAATTTTCACACAATCCGCAGGGGTTCCGCTACAACTGAATTCTTTGATATTTAAAGCCTGATCAACGGTAATGGGATCACAATACAGGGTGTCGTTAACCGTGATGGCGTGGCCCATGCCGCTTTGAGGAGCATCGGGAGCGACCACAACCACCTCACCTAGAGGCATCATGGCTTTTATCAGTGTTCTGATGCCCGGAGCAGTGATGCCATCGTCATTGGTGACCAGAATCAGCGGACGTTCTTTTTTCATTGGATGATTTAGGGTAAAAATACGCTTATCTGTTTTGAAAACACAATTTGACCGTTGTTTTTAGTGTGCTTGTTTAACAAAAAATTAGCAGCAAAACCCTGAGGCTCCCCTCTATTTTTTAGCTAATTTAGAAGGCTAAAATCCTAGAGAATGCGAATTTTGAGAAGGCACTGGAAAATTTTGTTGTTGGGGGTGTTTGTGGCAGTTGCCTCGTGCAGTTTTACGGCCAAACAGTTTAACGACCCCAGTAAAG
>WTIY01000172.1 GCA_011525065.1 Flavobacteriales bacterium | reverse complement strand
AGATTGACTTCACTTCCTGGCTTGAGGGCTTTAAAATTGGTGTGCTCGTAGGTATAGGGAATAATGGCCACACCAACCAGGCCTGGTTCACTGTCCACAACGGTTAAGCTTACCCCATTGATGGTTACTGACCCCTTGGAAACCGTTAGATGATCTGATAGAGGATCGTATTCAAACCTATAGTGCCAACTGCCGCCCTTTTCTTCAACTTGCACACAGCGCCCCACGAGGTCCACATGTCCCTGGACAATGTGCCCGTCTAGGCGATCACCCAACTGCATGGCGCGCTCCAAATTCACTAAAGACCCAACAGCCCAAGAACCGAGATTCGATTTATCCAGGGTTTCTTGAATGGCAGTGACGGTGTATTTATCGTTCTCTATGGCAACAACGGTTAAACAAACCCCGTCATGAGCCAAGGATTGATCGATTTTAAGCTCTTGAGTAAAATCACTCCTTAGGGTTATGTGCAAATTGCTTTGCTCTCGATTTAACGCGACTATTTCACCAATAGATTCAATTATGCCTGTGAACATGACCTCAATTATTTACCTTTGCAAAAGTAATACCCAGAGCGCTTTAATGGCAAAAAATGCACCACTAATTATCGGGATTTCTATCGGAGACCTCAACGGAATTGGCCCTGAGATTGTCCTGAAAAGCTTTTCAGATGCAAGAATGTTAGATTTTTGCACTCCAGTCATTTTTGCCAACATCAAGATGCTTACTTGGTATAAAAAGGAATTGGGACTGGACATGCATTTAAACAGCATTTCTGAGCTCAATCAAGTAGTTCCGGGCAAAATAAACGTATTCAACGCCTGGAATGAGTCATATGAGGTGCGTTACGGCGCTACAGACCCCAAGGCGGGCCAACTGGCTATTGCATCCCTAAAAAGCGCTGTCATTGCCCTTAAATCGGGAGCATTAGACGCCTTAGTAACCGCACCAATTGATAAGAAAAACAGTCAATCGGAGGACTTTAAATTTCCTGGCCACACTGACTATTTGGCCCAAGAACTAGAGGGCAATGCCCTTATGTTTATGGTTTCAGAGCATTTAAGCGTCGGTCTTTTGACTGACCACGTGCCCGTACGTGAGGCTCCAAATAAGATTACTGAGGCCTTGATACGTGAAAAATCTCAAGCTATGATAGCTTCTTTGACTCAGGATTTTGGCGTGAGAAAACCTAAAATTGCGGTTTTGGGGGTCAATCCACATTCCGGAGATCAAGGGGTCATCGGCAGCGAGGATCAAGAAGTAATGAGCCCAACCATTCAAAGCCTGAGGGACGCTGGGCATTTGATTTATGGCCCGTATCCTGCAGATGGATTCTTTGGTTCTGGGGCTTACAAGGAGTTTGACGCGGTTCTTGCCGCTTACCACGATCAAGGATTGATTCCCTTTAAAACACTGTCCTTTGGGGCTGGAGTGAATGTGACTGCGGGACTCAGTGCTGTTCGCACTTCGCCAGATCACGGCACGGCGTTTGATATCGCAGGCCAAAATAAAGCCCGTACGAGTTCATTTGAGGAGGCCATTTTTACGGCCATAAAAATTGTGCGAAATCGAAGAATGCACACCCAATTAAACAAGGCCCCACTTGAAATTGTCTCTAAAAAACCCACAGGCAAAAAGAAACGGCGTTAAGCTAAGGCTAACAAAATTATTTATTATATTTGCCACCGCCTTTTTAAGGCCAAGGATTAATGAAGGTTTGTGCGCATGAAGGAAATGAAAGAATATACCATTCCTTTTGTGGGGTTGAAAGTAGGCCAACACAAATATGACTTTAATCTGGACAAGAAGTTCTTTGAGCATTTTGAGTACGATGAATTCCATCAGGTTGACTTGAGCCTTAAGGTGGTTTTGGACAAGAAGCCAAACATGCTTGAGATTGACCTTTCGTTTGAAGGATCAGTTAATGTGTCCTGTGACCGAACGAACGAGCCATTTGATTTAGCCCTCAATGGGAATTATCATTATGTGGTAAAGTTTGGCCAAGAACGGGACGACATGCACGATGAATTGGTCATCTTGCCTCACGGAGCCTATCAGGTTAACATCCAACAACAGGTTTACGAATCTATTGTTTTGGCGTTACCAAGCAAGAGAATTCACCCTGGCATCGCCGAGGGAACCCTGGAAAGCGACGTACTCAAGCAGCTAGAAGCACTCAAACCCAATGGGACAGATCAGGATCAAAGTGATTCGGTAGACCCGAGATGGGACGGTTTAAAAAAACTATTAACGGACAAATAATATTGCGCCATGGCACATCCTAAAAGAAAAATCTCAAAAACAAGAAGAGATAAAAGACGCACCCACTACAAAGCTTCGGTTGCTCAGATCGCTACAGATCCAACCACTGG
>WTIY01000239.1 GCA_011525065.1 Flavobacteriales bacterium | reverse complement strand
CTACACGGATGTCGCGCCAAATCAAATTTCTTCTATTTCTGCATCATTGATTCCATTTTTGGAGCACGATGATGCGAACCGTGCTTTGATGGGATCCAATATGATGCGTCAAGCCGTTCCACTTCTGAGAGCAGAATCTCCAATTGTAGGAACAGGCCTTGAACGTCAGGTGGCCTCTGATTCACGAGTGTTAATTAATGCTGAGGGTGACGGTGTTATCGAATACGTTGATGCTCAGCGCATCACCATCAAATACGATCGCAATGATGAAGAACGTTTGGTGAGTTTCGATGGAGATGAGAAAACCTACGATTTAATTAAGTTCAGAAAAACCAATCAAAGCACCTCAATTAACCTAAAACCGATTGTCAAAAAAGGCGATCGAGTTAAAAAAGGTCAAGTCTTGTGTCAAGGTTACGCCACTGAAAAGGGCGAATTGGCTCTTGGTCGCAACATGAAGGTTGCCTTCATGCCTTGGAAAGGGTATAATTTTGAGGACGCCATTGTGATTTCTGAAAAGGTGGTTCGTGATGATATTTTTACTTCGATTCATATCGACGAATACGCTTTAGATGTAAGAGACACTAAACTCGGTAACGAGGAGCTTACCAATGATATTCCAAACGTTTCTGAAGAAGCGACAAAAGACTTGGATGAGCACGGAATGATCCGTATTGGTGCTGAAGTCAAGCCTGGGGATATTTTGATCGGAAAAATCACGCCGAAAGGTGAGAGTGATCCGACCCCGGAGGAGAAGCTTTTACGTGCCATTTTTGGAGATAAGGCAGGAGATGTCAAAGACGCTTCATTAAAAGCGTCACCATCACTTAGTGGTGTGGTCATTGATAAAAAGCTCTTCTCAAGAGCAGTCAAAGATAAACGCAAACGCGCTCAAGATAAAGAAGACATTGCTGAGCTTGAAGCAGCTTATGAAATTAAGTTCCAGGAGTTGAAAGGCATTCTTGTAGAGAAGTTGTTCGCTATTGTGGGCGGTAAAACAGCCCAAGGAGTAACCAATGATTTGGGCGAAGTCGTCTTCCCGAAAGGTAAAAAATACACCCTTAAAATGTTGGGTGCTGTGGATGATTATACCCATTTGGTCGGTGGTACTTGGACGACAGACGATCACGCCAACGCTTTGGTTCGTGATTTGATGCACAACTACAAGATCAAGGAAAATGATTTACAAGGAAACTTGAGACGTGAGAAATTCACCATTTCGGTTGGGGATGAATTGCCTGCTGGAATTTTGAAATTGGCTAAAGTTTACATCGCTAAAAAGCGCAAGCTTAAGGTCGGTGATAAAATGGCTGGACGTCACGGAAACAAGGGTATCGTTGCGCGTATTGTACGTGAGGAGGACATGCCATTCCTTGAAGACGGAACCCCAGTTGATATCGTATTGAACCCACTTGGGGTACCTTCGCGAATGAACATTGGTCAAATTTACGAAACGGTGCTCGGTTGGGCTGGTCTAAAATTAGGGGACAAATATGCGACCCCAATTTTTGATGGAGCAACTATCGATCAAATCAATGAATTGACGGATAAAGCTGAAATTCCGCGTTTTGGCCACACCTATCTTTACGATGGTGGAACCGGGAAGCGATTTGATCAACCTGCGACTGTCGGTGTGATTTACATGCTAAAATTAGGCCACATGGTTGATGATAAAATGCACTCTCGCTCAATTGGTCCATACTCGCTTATTACTCAGCAGCCGCTCGGTGGTAAAGCGCAATTTGGTGGACAGCGGTTTGGTGAAATGGAGGTTTGGGCCCTACAGGCCTATGGCGCCTCAAGCACCTTGAGAGAGATTTTGACCGTTAAGTCAGATGATGTGATTGGTCGTGCGAAGACTTATGAATCCATTGTTAAAGGAGAGACCATGCCTGAACCAGGTTTGCCTGAGTCCTTTAATGTATTGATGCATGAACTCAAAGGTTTGGGTCTAGACATTCGATTAGAGGAATAGTCATAAAAGGGTTAGAAACCCTTTGTCACACGATTGAAGGTGTGCAAGCAGCACACAGAGATTAAATTAAAGATTATATCAAGCAATATGTCAAGAAATAAAGAAAATACAGTGCAGAAATTTAATAAGATTTCTATCGGTTTGGCTTCGCCAGAATCTATTTTGGCCGAGTCTCGCGGTGAAGTATTAAAGCCAGAGACCATCAATTACCGGACACATAAGCCCGAGCGAGATGGATTGTTTTGTGAGCGCATTTTTGGTCCTGTCAAGGATTACGAATGTGCTTGTGGAAAATACAAGAGAATTCGTTATAAGGGAATTGTTTGTGATCGATGTGGGGTTGAGGTTACTGAGAAAAAAGTGCGTCGTGATCGAGTGGGGCACATCAATCTGGTCGTT
>WTIY01000052.1 GCA_011525065.1 Flavobacteriales bacterium | reverse complement strand
GAAGGGACGTTTACGGCAGTGTTGATTGCCGAAAACCTCAACGGAGTGCAATCTGAGGCCCTGGAAGAATCTGTATCTGTAACCTTTGTGGCTCCAGAAAATCTCGAAATTATCGTTCTTCCTGTGGCTGGTGATAATTTTTCAATAGAAGTCTCAGCCACGGCATCCTTGGCTGCTGGCTTCGAGGTTTATTTCGGAGATCAGGTCGATGAAGTGGCTACGCCCCTAATGCTTGGTTCATCCGTCATACATACATACACTGAAACGGGTACTTATCAGCTTCGTGTTGTCGCTCTTAGCGGTGGAAGCCAAACGATTGATGGCACGGAAGAAGTCGTAATCGACAATCCGATTTTACTGCCGCTAGATTTTGAAGATCCAAGCTTAGACTATGTCTTTTTCGATTTTGCTGGCGCCATCAATACCAAAATTGCCAATCCTGACCCGTCAGGGGTCAACCCGAGCGCTACAGTTGTTGAATTCTTTAAAGAGTCCGGCGCACTGGTTTACGCTGGAACTGCAATTCCACTAGGTGAGAACATTGATTTTTCACAAAACGCAGTCCTAAAAATGGATGTTTGGTCTCCCATTGTCGGCAGTACGGTAAAAATGAAGCTCGAAAATGCGGCCAATCCAAACATCGCCATGGAATTTGATGCCCTAACTAGTGTTTCTGGAGCTTGGGAAACCTTAGAATTTGATTTTTCAAGCTTTGATCTTACCCAGGAGTATGCCAAAATTGTCGTCTTTTTTGACTTTGGCAATACCGGTAACGACGACACCTTTTATTATGATAATATTGATTTTGCAAACTAAGAAGTGATGATGAAGTACAAAAATTTTGTTTTAGCCATTGTGGCATTATGTGTCACTCTTATTTCTTGTCAAGATGACGACACCCCGTTTGGTGCTGTTTTGGCGCCGACTAATTTAGTCGCTACCGCTGAGGTGGCCGGGGATCTTTCAGGTAATGTTTCAGTAACCCCAAGTGCGGACTTTGCCCTGACTTATCACGTTTATTTTAAGCCCGAGGCAGACCCTGTAGTTATCAGCCCTGGGCAATCGGCAAACTATCGTTATACCGAAACCGGTGAATACACTCAAGAAATTGTGGTGATTGCCTACGGTCGAGGTGGATCGGCAAGTTCCATTTCATTGAGCGTGGATTTAAATGTCATCTTGATGATCGATGCCGAAATCCTTCAAAATTTAGCTGGAGCTCCAGGCCAAGGCAAAAGATGGGTTTGGGACTCTTCTAGCACCGGTCACTTTGGCGTAGGCGATCCGACTGTCGATTTCTCAAACTACTTTACAGCCGCCCCAAACCAACTTAATCCATGTCTGTATGACGATGTTTTGGTCTTTAGTTACGACGGTATGGGCGATTACAGTTATGTTCTTGAAACCAGCGGCGCCACCTACGTCAATTGGGCTGAAATCAAACGCTTTTTTCCCAATGATACACCCGGAGAGTTCGCCGATGAATGTAGAGATTTAGGGCCTTTTGTTTCTTTTGACACCTCTTTTGTCGTGTTAGACGACCCGACGACTGGATCACCAATACTTACCCTGGAAAACAGCTTCTTATCCTATTGGGCTGGAATACCTGCTTATGAAATCACGTCCCTTACCGCCGACCAACTCGTGGTTCGTGGTCTTCAGGATCCATATGATCCCCCTGGTGCTCAACTGGCTTGGTATCACACTTTTGTTCCTGAGGAAGGCTCTGGGCCCGTCGAATGCGCTGGGTTTACAGGAGATACTGGCAGCGGAAACAACGACGTTCTTGTGTGGGCGGATGAATTTGATACAGACGGTGCGCCTTGCTCTGAAAACTGGAGCTTCGAACTCGGCACAGGCAATAATGGCTGGGGCAACGGAGAGGCGCAATATTACACCGATGACCCCTCGAATGTTGTGGTCTCCGATGGTGTATTAAAAATTACCGCAAAAGCCGAATCTTTTCAAGGCAGCGATTACACCTCTGGACGACTTAAGACGAATCAAAACTTTGATTTCACCTTTGGGCGTGTCGAGGCTCGGGCCAAATTACCTACTGGAGGAGGAACCTGGCCGGCCATTTGGATGCTTGGGTCTGATTACCAAACCAACACCTGGCCCGCCTGTGGAGAAATGGACATCATGGAGCATGTAGGCAACAATCAGGACGAAGTTTTCTCTTCGCTTCATTATCCTGGAAATTCAGGGGGTAATGCCATCTCTCAGAGCATTAATGTGCCTGGCGCGTCAGAGGAATTCCATGTTTATGGCTTGGAATGGACTGAGGACGAAATCAAATTCTCTGTGGATGGTAATGTTTACCATACGGTAGCTAACACACAGCTCTTGCCTTTTGATAGTGATTTCTTTATCAT
>WTIY01000078.1 GCA_011525065.1 Flavobacteriales bacterium | reverse complement strand
GTATTGCTGTAGGTCACAATAATGATGGCAGTAAAGATTAACGACAATAGGGCCATGCCCAATAGGGAATTCAAAATCTCTTTGTTCTTATCCGAAAAATTGACAAATAATTGATACTGGGTTTCAAAGGCATCATTTACAAATAGCGGCACCCCGTAAGTGCTTTGGGGATTCAACTGAAAGTATTTTGACCGCACTTTAGTGGCCAAGTCATTGCTATAAATGGCGAATTCAAACTTGGACTTAATGCCCCGCTCTGCCGCTTCGCTCTCAATCAGCCTTTGCACTTCTTCCGCACCTACCCGCTTGTGCAGCGGCATTCTTGACGCAATATTGGATACGGCCTCTTCAAATTGTTTTCTTTCGAAATCTCTAAGACGATCAAAATCTACAATGGTTTGGGTGACCTGACCTTGATCATCTAAAGAATTGATGATTTTTGTGGTGGTTTTTTGATTTGTAATTTTTTTAAAAGCGATCGAATCAAATTCAAATTCAAAAAAATAGGACGAGAGTTTATAATCCTCCTCGATGATGCCGTCTGAAAAAATGACCGTTTCGTTTTTATCTTCATTGACAATTCGATAGATCAATTCAGTGACATTAATGTTTTCAGGTGCATCAATACTGTCTACAAGACCACTGTACAATTGATAATAATCCTCTGTTTCCCTTAATTGAATTTGTCGCGCCACATCAATGAGTAATTGGCGCACACCCAGGGTAAACTGCTCTTCCTTTGTAGAGAATGCGTTACTGATCCAATAACCTTGAACAAATACAATCCCCAATAAGGCAAGGGACATAAGACCAATCAACAAAGGGAACAAGCGTTTGTTCATGATTTAAAATTAACATTTTAACATTTAGCCATGTTTTGCTTTAACCAAAACTTAACAACACATGAAAGGACTTCAGATCATGGCTCAATGCATTACAGTCAACCCATGCACCTCATTCTAAGTCCATCGGACCGTCCTAGGGCCTCTACAGCCCCATGACATGGGCTGGATCACAATTGGGGTATTGGTCAAATATTTTATTTGAATTGAGCAGATAGGGCTCTATGCAACTCCACCACTCGCTGCTCACTAACGGCCAAATCAATATTTTCAATCACAAAATCTGCTAATTTAATTTTCTGCTGATCTGACCATTGATTCGCCATGCGATTATCCACCTCTTGTTGTGATAATTGGTCTCGGTCCATCACACGCTGTCTACGGAGTGCTTTTGGGGCTGTAATCAGTACAGTCGCATCGCAATTTTTTTGACCATTGATTTCAAAAAGGATGGCCGCTTCTTTTATGACGTAAGGCCCCGTTTGATTTACGGACCACTGTATAAAATCTTCAGCCACTTTTGGGTGTACGCAGGCATTCCAGCGATCAAGTAATTCAGGATTGGCAAACAACTGCTCAGCAACCCAAGGCCGATTAAGCAGCCCTTTATGGTAGGTATTTGGGCCTAAAATTCGAGACAATTCTAACCGCAGGGCTTGGTCTTGGTTCATGAGCCGCTTTGCGGCCTGATCTGCATTGTAAACCGGCACCCCTTGAGCAAAGAACATTTTGGCTATGGTGGACTTGCCTGCGCCTATGCCTCCTGTAAGCCCTACAATCTTCGGACTATTGTGTAAACTCGACATAATCCACCTTTTTATGACTTAATTCGGGCTTAAATACCCGTTCTGGGATGTTTTTTAACTTGGGAATCATAAAGCTATCTTCAGAAATGCGTTCGTTATAATCGCAAATTAAACTAAAATTAGAACGATCGTATTGCCCAAAGGCTTCAACGGGTATTTCGATGGTCAAAGTCATGGCCTCTGGAAAAATTTGAAGACTCATACCCTTTGGTACATTCACTATCTCAACAGGCAGAGTAATCTGTTTTTGAGTAAACTCTAAGATTTCTGCCGACCATTGAATGCTGTCTTGAGAACGACTTAAGGCCTCCCCTTCCAAAGGCTCGAGTGCTAAAGATTGAACTTTTCCAGATTTCAATTCTGTCAAATCAACATAGCGTGTTTTGATTTCCGTAATGCTATCGATCAACTCTGACGGCCCATATATGGTAATGCTTCTTGGATGGATTAAGGCTGAATCCATCATTTTATAGCCTTGAGCCAAACTTAGCGATCCATTGAATTTAACTTCAACGATTTTGGCAGACATTCGGTCAAGTGAAACAATTAATTCTTTGGTTTCCATGGAAATCATTCCTGCCTGTGGCATTTTTCTATAACACAGAGCCAACAATTGATCTTGATTAAATCTTATTTTATCCTCCTCCACGACCCGTCCTGCTGATAGATCCACCGATAAAGTCTTTGTCTTAAAAAATTCAGCAATGAGTTTAAATCCATTGGCCTTAACACTGATTTGGATCTGCTTTGGTGCATCGGCAGATAG
>WTIY01000007.1 GCA_011525065.1 Flavobacteriales bacterium | reverse complement strand
GCGTAAGGATACACCTTAAGGGTTCGACGACGTAGAATGATGTATTTGCGGCGCTCGGCCATGTCTTTAAAAGACAGTCGTTTTAGTAAAACAACCTCATTGAGGTCAATGTACTCTCGTACCAGTGAGTCCCCTTTTAAGATGTAGTAAAAAGGTTCTTGATCTAAGGTGTCGTTTGGACGTTCGGGCAATCTATCGCTAAAATCATCTTTCTTACCTTGAAGCACAGTCTTCTGAGTGGCCGGTAAGGAATCTGTTTGAGTCGCATCGGGTTTTGGAAATTCCATCTTAACCTGAGCCTGCACGGACGTAATGAACATCAGTACAACTGCTATGACTAACATTGATCTGGCTTGAGATAAAACGCCATCGGCGCATTGATTTTGCGGGTCTATTTTTGGACTAAATATACTGGAGGGACGATTTTTAAACACAGTGTAAAAATAAGCATTTATGCCCCGTGTGCTTGTGAAGAATTTGCTAATTTTAGGGTTGAAAAAAATACACTTATGGCTGCCTCTTTGCTCACAAAAGATTCCCTTAAATTTTTAGAAAACTATTTAAACAACGCCTCTCCTACTGGATACGAATGGAGTGGTCAAAAACTTTGGATGGATTATCTACGTCCTTATGTTGATGAGTTCATCACAGACCCTTATGGGACTGCCGTAGGGGTGATTAATCCGGATGCGCCTTATCGCGTGGTAATCGAGGGACACGCCGATGAAATCTCCTGGTATGTGAATTACATCAGTGATAATGGACTCATTTATGTGATCCGTAATGGCGGTAGCGACCATCAAATCGCTCCATCAAAAATTGTAAACATTCACACCAAAAAAGGCATCGTCAAAGGCGTCTTTGGGTGGCCAGCCATCCATACGCGTAAGGCCGGTAAAGAAGAAACGCCGAAACTCGACAACATATTCATTGATATTGGGGCCGCAGATAAAAAAGAGGTGGAGAAAATGGGGGTTCATGTGGGTTGTGTCATTACTTACCCCGATAGCTTTCACATCATGAATAAGGACAAGTTTGTTTGTCGTGCTTTAGACAACCGCATGGGTGGATTTATGATCGCCGAGGTAGCGCGTTTGTTACACAAAAACAAAAAGAAACTGCCTTTTGGCCTATACATTACCAATTCTGTTCAAGAAGAGATCGGGTTACGTGGGGCTGAGATGATCACTCAGCGCATTAAACCACAGGCAGCCATTGTTACGGACGTGACCCATGACACCACTACGCCTATGATTGAACCTAAAACTCAAGGGTATGCCAAAATAGGGTCCGGTCCCGTGATCGCCTATGCCCCAGCGGTTCAGCAAAAATTGCGTGATTTAATTGTGGATACGGCCGAAAAGGAAAAAATTCCTTTCCAACGTGCAGCGAATTCAAGGCACACTGGAACCGATACGGATGCCTTTGCGTATAGCAATGGTGGTGTCCCGAGTGCACTAATTTCATTGCCGCTGAGATACATGCACACCACTGTGGAGATGGTGCATCGTCAGGATGTCGAAAATGTGATTTCCTTGATCTACCACGCACTGCTCAACATGAAGGCTGGGGACACCTACAGCTATTTTGATTAATGGCCCCAGATCCAGTTGATGACCCGACTTCAGCATCATAGCATCATTGTCGTCTTGTGTTTAAGCGCGTGGACGCTAATGCAGGCTCAAGTCAATGAAAAACCCAGTTGGCATACAGAATTCCTCTACGGCATCTCGGCTGAAGCCAACGATTTTTTTCCTGAGCGCGACCCTCAATTCAGTCTAATTATAGGCATGTCGCAAAGGATTGAATTAGCGGGAAAAACTCAGGCCCAAAGCCCTAAGATTGGTCTTTTGGGCATGTACACTGATCTAGGGAATAAAGAATTGTTGGGTCACTCCTATGCCCTAATCCCCTATGTCTCGTTTCCTGTGTTTGGTAAGCGTTGGTCTGGTTCACAAATGCAATTTGGTCTTGGTGGGGCTTATTTTGATACTCGTTTTGATCCAGAGACTAATTTTTTCAATCAAGCGGTAACCACGGACCTAACCTGGGCGTTTAGGGCAAGCATACACCAAAGACTTTTTACGCATCGCTATGGTACTCTGGATGCTGGTTTAGTCTACAACCATCAGTCCAATGGACACACCAAACTGCCCAATCAAGGCCTAAATTCATTCCTTTTGTCGCTGCGTCAAACTTGGCACGGTCCCCTAACCCAGAGGGTCGCTCAAGCCGCTACAAGCGTGGACGATTATAAGCTCAAGTACGAGCGCTCCTCAAAGCGAACGGGATCTATGGATCAATTACCATCAGGGCCCCAGGAATACTTGGAGATGCGATTTGGCTATGGACTCAATGTGTTGGCCCTCGCATTTAATGATCTGCGCCCGGTTAGGACCTTCGCCATCACGTGGGGAAAAACCCACAAGGGTCATTTGCGCTGGGGTGTGGGTGCCTTTTACCGCTTTTACCAGCACTATCACGATTACATTCAAGGTAATGAGTCTCTGGTGCGCCCAGGGCAAGAATTTGAGTCCTATCGGGTGAATCCTTGGCGCTATGGATCTAATTTTGGCCTGCATCTAAACGGCGAGGTGCTCCTTGGGCACTTTGGGGTCAGTACTCAGCTGGGGCTGAACCTTTACAAGCCTGCTTACGGCATCGATTGGCGCATTAACGAGGGTTGGGACTATCCACCCAGAGAACTGCCCCCTAATTGGGTTTTAGGCGAATACAACACAAAGTATCAACTCAAAAAACACCTCAGTACCCGACTTGGCTTGCGATATTACCTCTGGGATACGCGATTCATAAATCGGGGCCAAACAGGACGCTCCCTAGAAACCATAAGGGTTAACCCCTTCATCGGTGGGCACATCAACGCCAATTTAGGCCAGGCAGATTTTAGCGAATTGAGTTTTGGGATGATCATTCGCTTGGGGAATCCTAAGTCTTAAAATAGGGGCTTAATCTGTTCACTAGCTGTTCGGTGCTAAAATCCAGGCGGCCAAAAGGAACCTTGCTCTAACCTATTTTAAAGCGTTTTTAGGTACTGCCGCACATTTTGATCAATTCGTGCCGCGATATCTGAGACATCGGCTTTTTCAAAGGTCGTCCCGGTAATGTTCTCGTATAACTCGATGTAGCGCTCTGAAACGGATTCGATGTATTCATCACTCATAAAAGGCACTGTTTGTCCTTCAAGTCCTTGAAAACCGTTGGCGATAAGCCATTGACGTACAAATTCTTTAGAGAGTTGTTTTTGAGCCTCTCCCCGCTCTTGACGCTCGGCGTATCCCTCAGCATAGAAGTAGCGCGACGAATCTGGGGTGTGAATCTCATCGATTAGCACAATTTCACCGTCTTTGGTTTTACCAAACTCGTATTTAGTATCCACTAGAATGAGTCCCCGCTTTGCGGCAATCTCAGTGCCGCGCGCGAACAGCGCGCGGGTATATCGTTCGAGTACCGCATAATCCTCAGCACTTACAATGCCCCGGGCCAAGATGTCTTCACGGGAAATATCCTCATCGTGATCCCCCTTTTCGGCTTTAATGGCTGGGGTAATAATGGGCTCAGGAAAAGCGTCATTTTCTTTCATGCCTTCTGGCATGGCCACTCCGCAGAGCTCGCGATGTCCCGCTTTGTACTGACGGGCTGCATGGCCGCTCATATAGCCACGAATCACCATTTCAACCTTAAAGGGTTCACAGGCTTTACCCACAGATACATTGGGGTCAGGTGTGGCCATAAGCCAATTAGGAACAAGATCCTGGGTATCGGCCATCATTTTTGTGGCGATTTGATTCAGCATTTGGCCTTTGTAAGGGATGCCTTTAGGCATGACCACATCAAAAGCAGACAAACGATCCGTGGCCACCATGACCATTAGGTCTCCTTCAAGGCGGTATACTTCCCGTACTTTACCCTTGTAGACGGAAATCTGTCCCGGGAAGTTAAAGTTTGAATCGATGATGGTTTGACTCATGGTTTTTTAAGGTAATAATGGCTCGTTTTATAGACTTTCGGTATGATGTTCTCTAGTTTTACAAAGGAACGATTAAGTTGTGTGATGATGTTCTATTGAGTTATAGGCCGCAATGACTTCCTTGACCAGCTTGTGACGAATCACGTCTTTGTCGTCTAAGTAAACCATGCCGACCCCTTTAATGTCTTTTAAAATAAGAAGTGCCTCTTTCAGACCAGAGGTCGTGCGGCGCGGTAAATCAACCTGCCCCGGATCTCCTGTGATCATGAACTTAGCGTGCTTACCCATACGCGTTAGAAACATCTTCATCTGAGCGTGGGTGGTGTTTTGCGCCTCATCTAAAATCACAAAGGCGTTGTCCAAAGTACGTCCCCGCATAAACGCCATGGGCGCAATCTGAATCACGCCCTTTTCTATGTGGGCCGCGAGCTTTTCTGCAGGAATCATGTCCCGCAAAGCATCGTACAAGGGCTGCATGTATGGATCCAGTTTTTCTTTTAGATCGCCTGGTAAGAACCCCAGGTTCTCGCCGGCCTCCACGGCAGGACGGGTCAATATAATGCGCTTGACCTGCTTTTCTTTTAAGGCTTTAACCGCCAGAGCCACCCCGGTATAGGTCTTACCCGTTCCGGCCGGCCCGATGGCAAAAACCAAATCGTTTTTACTCATTTGAGAAACGATTTTCTTTTGATTTAAGGTCTGCGCCTTAATCTGGCGACCGTTTACGCCATGGACCAAAACACGATCGCTGGTGGTATCCAAATCGAAGCGAATGCCCTTGTCGCTGGATAAAATGCGTTCTATGAGGTTTTCGTCTATGGTGTTGTACTTAGCAAACTGCTCCAGCAAGGTGTTCATTTGCTGGTCGAAGGTCTCGAGAATTTCTTCGTCACCGTAGGCCGCTATTCGATTGCCACGCGCGACGATTTTGAGTTTGGGGTAATACTTTTTAATCAGGTCAATGTGTGCATTTTGATGCCCAAAAAAATCACGAGCACTGACGTCGGTGAGTTCCAGAATGATTTCGTTCAAAAGCGGTCCTTTTTAAATGGGGTTAATGTTCTTGTAAATATAGTTTTTCTCTTGAGAAAAGTCCCTTATTTTTGTTGTGCTTGTCACAAAAAATATCAACAATTCATGGCCTTGCCCATTATAACGCTCACCACTGATTTTGGCGAAAAAGACCCCTATGTAGGAGCGGTTAAAGGTGCTATGTACAGCGCTCTTGAAGGCGTGCGTATTGTTGATATCTCACACGGCATTTCCCCCTTTCACATTGTTGAAGCGGCCTATGTGATTCAAAACGCCTACAGAAGCTTCCCGAAAGGCAGCATCCACATTATCGGTGTGGATGGAGAGCTCACTCCAGAGAATCGCCATATTGCGGTGAAACTCGACGGGCATTATTTCATCTGTGCCAACAACGGTATTTTGGCCCTGCTCTCCAGCAGCATTAAACCAGAAAAAGTGGTCGAGATTAACATTCACGACCATATGGAAAGTAATTTCCCTGTTTTGGATGTTTTTGTAGCCGTGGCCTGTCACATCGCCCGAGGGGGGACTTTAGAAGTGATCGGAAAGGCCACTGATGATCTCAAACAGCTCAAAGGGATCCAACCTGTGGTCAATGTTCAACAGGATCAAATCATCGGGACGGTGATTTATATCGACAATTACGGCAATGTGGTGATCAACATTCAGCGCAGCTTATACCAAGAGGTGGCTAAAGGTCGCGATCCGGTGATTAAGGTGCGGCATTTTAGCATAAAAAACATCCACGAGCGTTATAGCGATGCCATTGATTTTAACGTCTCTGTTGATCGTCGAGAAGAGGCAGGAAAGGAATTGGCCATTTGGAATTCCTCGGGATTTTTAGAACTGGCCATTTACAAAAGTAATCCGACCTCTGTGGGCAGTGCTGCCTCACTCTTTGGACTGGAGTACCGAGATTCCATCACCATCAATTTTTAAGGCCATTAACTGATCACAGAAGCACCACTGAATGATCCCTATTTTAAAAAACACTGTAAAAACCTTTTTCACCCAAAGCATGGCCCTATTGCTCATGGGGCTTTTTGTCCTGGGTTTGGGGGGCTATTTCTGGGTATTGCCAGGGGATCAAAACCTCTTTGACGCTGGATTTGGCGATTTGACCCAGCTCTTCAGGGTATTGCCCTGGGGGGCGATGCTTTTGGTGTCTCTGCTGAGCATGCGACTTTTAAGTGTGCCACGTGAAAATGAGACTTTGGATTTGTTGCTCACCCGACCCTTGAGTCTTTGGGCCATTACTGGTGGTTATTTTTTAGGCGCCTATATGGTGTTTTTAGTGGTGATCTTAAGTACACTCTCCTACCCGTTTACTCTGGAAGGACTTATCAGTGGGCCCCATCACTTTGACTGGGGCGTTTATTTAAGTGGTCTTTTGGGACTGATGCTCTTGGGCGCGCTTTGGATGGCCATGGGCTTATTGAGCTCATCGCTGACAAAAAATCCTATGGTGGCGCTTGTCTTGAGCTTAATGATGAGTCTTGGCACTTATATCATTCCAGGCGGCTTTGGACCTCAAGCCATTTACCTGGAATTTGTTGCGGGATTATTGCCTGTGGGGGGCAGTCTTTATTTGATCAGTTGGACCCTAGTTTTACTGTATGTAACCCATGGTATACTGGCCAAAAGCACTGGAGGCAGCGATCAAAACAATAGCCTTATGTGGATCACTGTATTTAAGCATTTAAAAACACCAGCAGTCTATTTAATGATTGGTATATTGGCCTTTAATTTTGGGCCAAAATGGGACCTTACCGCCGATAAACGCTTTACCCTATCTGAGACCACACAGCAGGTTCTTTTGGGTCTAAATCAACCGGTTTTCATTGATGTTCTTTTGGATGGAGACCTGCCCCTATCCTTTGAACGCTTGGCTCAAGAAACCCAATCCATACTGGGACGCTATGGCGATCAAACGAATTTGATGATCAGTCGCTTTGACCCAGCAGAAACCGCCCAGAGTGAGCCAGGAATTCTGCAGGAGCTAGCTGATTTTGGGATTCAACCGACTCAAGTAACCCTTCAGCGCAATGCGCGTCAAGAATCCGTGCTGGTTTATCCATACGCCATGGTGACCTATCAAGGCAAAACCGCTTCGGTGCCTTTACTTAAAACGGTATTGGGCGCCGATATTGAGGAGCGCGTTACGGCCTCTATCAGACATTTGGAATATGCCTTTACCGATGCCCTCATTCAACTCAGCAGACCAAAACTTAAAAAAGTGGCCATCATGCGGGGTCATGAGCAGGCCTCTGATTTAGCGCTCACTGGCTTTATCCAGGCCATTAAACCGTATTATTATGTGGGGCCATTTACCTTGGACAGCGTCGCGGTAAATCCTAAGGCCACACTCGAGGCCTTAAAAGGTTATGATCTCATGGTCATGGCTGATCCCAAAAGACCGTTTAACGAAGCAGAAAAATTGGTTTTGGATCAGTTCGTGATGTCTGGAGGAAGTAGTCTTTGGCTGGTCGATGGGGCTCAGGTACCTGATTTAGATCAAAACGGTCAAACCATGGCTATGGGACAATCGCTTAACCTGACCGACCTGCTGTTTGCTTATGGCCTTAGGATCAATAAAAATTTAGTTTTAGATGTGTTTTCGGCTCCCATTACCTTGGCTGCAGGGGAAACCGCAGGAGACTATAGCCAGTTTCCCTGGTGGTTTAGTCCACTCATACAAGATGCTGGAACTCACCCGATCACAGCCCATGTCGATGGCGTAAAATTGGATTATGTCAGCAGCATTGATACGCTGGCTTACGGGCCTAAAAAAACTGTGCTTTTGCAAAGCTCACCTCGCAGCAAAACCATAGGTCTGCCCTATCTCATAGACCTGAATCAAGAAATCGATACACAAATTCAGTTGATTCAAGGAGATCAGGGATCCCGCTCAGCTGGTTTAGCCAATTTTGATCAAGCGGCTATTCCCATGGGCGTGCTGCTTGATGGGGTGTTTCGTTCCGCCTTTAAAAACAGAGTTCTGCCCTTTAAACTGGATTCACCTTTAGAGGAAAGCCCGAAGAATAAAATGGTGGTTATCGCCGATGGATCCATGATTCAAAATCAAGTTCAAAATGGTCAACCCCTGCCTTTAGGATTTGACTCTTGGACCAAAGTACAGTTTGGCAATGAAGAATTTTTGCTCAACACGGTGAATTATCTTTTGGGGGACCAAGGACTTATAAACATCCGTAACAAAGAAATCAATCTGCCCTTTTTAAATCCCGAGCGCATCATTAAATGGCGCAGTAGCTTTTTGGCCTTGAATTTATTGCTCCCACTGGCCTTGGTGGGTCTTTTAAGTGCCTTGATTCAGTGGCGCAGAAAGCGTCGTTACGCCCGATAGTTGTTGATAAGTTTGTTTTCCTCAACGCCCCAATTCAGATATATTTGTAATACAGCCAAATACCGCACCGCGCGTGCGCTCAAAGAATATTTTGTATTATGAAATTTATCGTCAGCAGTTCTTATTTACTCAAGCAATTGCAAGTGCTGGGAGGCATCATTAACAACAACAATACCCTCCCGATATTGGATCATTTTTTATTTGATTTAAATGGGGCTCAACTCAAAGTCTCTGCTTCGGACTTAGAAACTACCGTGGTGGCTCAACTCTCTGTGGAAAGTGACGCCTCGGGTCAAGTTTGTATTCCAGCCCGACTGCTTTTGGACACGCTTAAAACCTTTCCAGAGCAGCCCCTGACCTTTACCGTTGAGGACAATCATACCGTGGAGATCAGCTCGAACAGTGGAAAATACGCTTTGGCCTATGCCGAGGGCGCAGATTTCCCTTCTGCGGTGACCCTGAAGGACCCAAGCACAGCCGTGGTACAAGGCGTTGTTTTGGCCACTGCCATTAGCAAAACCATTTTTGCAGCGGGTAATGACGATCTACGCCCAGTGATGAGTGGGGTGTTTTTTCAACTGGCTAGCGACGGA
>WTIY01000156.1 GCA_011525065.1 Flavobacteriales bacterium | reverse complement strand
CTGCACATCCCTATAGGCTATCACGGTAGAAGTTCCAGCATTGTACCGAGTGGAACACCCATTTACCGTCCCAATGGCCAAAGTGCCCCGAAAGATGGAAATGGACCAGGTTTTGGGCCTTCAAAATTACTGGACTTTGAACTCGAAATGGCCTTCATTACCACTGCAGCCAATGATCTAGGAAAACCCATTTCCATTGAAAATGCCGCAGAACATATTTTTGGATTGGTGTTGTTTAACGACTGGAGTGCCCGAGACATTCAGGCATGGGAATACGTGCCACTGGGGCCATTTTTAGGAAAGAATTTTGCGTCAACCATTTCACCATGGATTGTGACCCTTGACGCTCTAGAACCGTTCCGAGTGGAAGGTCCCAAGCAAGATCCTCAGCCACTGCCCTATCTCCGGCAAAATCAAGCGCAGAATTACGACATAAACCTCGAGGCCAGCATCATGCCAGAGGGTGGTGAACAGTCGCTGGTGTGTCGCTCAAACTTCAAATACATGTACTGGTCCATGGCCCAACAACTCACCCATCACACGGTCAATGGTTGTAACTTGAGAAGCGGTGATATGATGGGTTCAGGAACCATTTCTGGACCAACACCCGACAGTTATGGATCCATGTTGGAACTGAGTTGGCGCGGACAAAAACCAGTGCCCCTGACCGATGGAAGCACCCGTAAATTCATTGAAGATGGGGATACAGTTATTTTAAGAGGATATTGTCAAAACCAAGACGTCCGTATCGGCTTCGGCACCTGTTCAGGCAAGGTGCTTCCCGCCAGAGATTTGATGGCTTAATCCTGAGCTGTCGACAAGGCACCCATCACCGCTTCTGGTGTGATCCCCTGGTGAGAATCGTGCCAAATAACCTCACCTAAATGCAATATGATCAGCTGTGGGCTCTCATGATTAATGCCCAGCTCTTGGGCGATCAAGTTGGAATAATCACGATGTGCGATCAAATCTAAATAGTGCCAAGCACCCAGCGGGTTCAATCGATCGGCCTGAGCTTCAAGACTTCGCAACACCATAGTACTGATGATGCAACGTGTTGAATGCTTGAAAATTAATACAGGACGGTCGTGACTCTCGCCCAGTACAGAGTCAAATTCATCTTGACGCAATAGGTGCTCCCATTCGATCTGACCCATTTGATGATTCTCGCGGCCTTGCCTTTGATTTGAATTGGATTCATTGTGGCTGCCCGAGTTGTCTTTCGCTTTGAATCGATCAAAAAATCCCATGGTTATTGCGTTTTATCGACTGCAAAGATACACAAGCGGTATTGAGCTGCAAATAAGACAAAATGACACCTAAGTCCTTGATTATAAGTGTCAAAATGTCAAAGATAGGATTTGGCCCAAACTTTGACCAAAACCATTTGAACCCAAAAATTTTTGCTTTATGAACTTTAATCAATTCACCATAAAATCACAAGAGGTCATCCAACAGGCCCAACAATTGACTCAAGAACTTGGACATCAACAGATTGAACCAGAGCACTTGTTTCAGGCCATGTTGACGCACGACCCTCATGTGACCCCATATTTACTTAAAAAACTCAATGTCAACGTCAAGTTACTCAGTGAGATTGCGCAAAAACAACTCGAGTCTTATCCCAAGGTGACTGGCGCTGAACTTGTGGCGTCAAAAGCTACGGCTCATATCCTGAATCAAGCCTTGATTTTGGCCAAAAACAATAAGGATGAATTTGCCAGCATCGCCCATTTGCTTTGGGCACTCTTTGAGTCCAACTCAAGTGTTGGTAAAGCACTCAAGGACCAAGGCGTAAACAGCAAAGACATGAAAGCGGCAATGGACACGCTTAATGCCGGAGAACCAGTTAATTCAGCCAGTGCCGAAGAGGGTTTTAACGCTTTGAATAAATACGCGAAAAATCTAAACGAAATGGCCCGTACGGGTCATCTGGATCCGGTGATCGGTCGGGATGAAGAAATCCGTCGAATTCTTCAAATACTGTCCCGTCGAACCAAAAACAACCCAATCATGGTCGGCGAACCAGGGACAGGAAAGACAGCCATTGCTGAGGGTATTGCACACCGCATCATTTCCGGCGATGTTCCGGAGAACTTAAAATCAAAAGAGCTCTATGCCCTGGATATGGGCGCGCTGATTGCAGGAGCTAAATACAAGGGAGAGTTTGAAGAACGACTCAAGGCCGTAATTAAAGAGGTCACCACCAGTGACGGCAGCATCATCTTGTTTATAGATGAAATCCATACTCTAGTGGGCGCTGGTGGTGGTGAGGGGGCCATGGACGCTGCGAACATTTTGAAACCCGCATTGGCCAGAGGAGAATTGCGTGCAGTGGGGGCCACGACCTTAGATGAATACCAAAAGTATTTTGAACAAGATAAGGCCTTAGAACGGCGGTTTCAAAAGGTTAACGTGACAGAGCCAGACACTGAAAGTGCTGTGTCTATCTTAAGGGGAATCAAGGAGAAATACGAAAGTCATCACAAAGTAAGAATTAAAGATGAGGCCATTTTGGCGGCTGTTAATTTGTCGCAGCGATACATCACCAATCGGTTTTTACCAGATAAGGCCATTGACCTTATGGATGAGGCGGCCTCAAAACTGCGTATGGAGATCAATTCCAAACCTGAGGAACTCGATGTCATGGATCGAAAAATCATGCAATTAGAAATTGAACACGAGGCCTTAAAGCGCGAAAAAGATCAGACCAAGCTGAAAGCCATAAATACCGAATTAGCCAACCTAAAAGAGGAGCGCAATGCGCTTCATGCTCAGTGGCGCAGCGAAAAAGACCTCGTGGAGCACATTCAAAACATCAAAAAAGAAATTGAAGCGGCAAAATCCAAGGCCGAACGAGCCGAGCGCGACGGAGATTTTGGAACGGTAGCCGAACTCAGATACGGAACCATAAAAGCCCTCCAAGAGACCTTGAATAAGGCCGAGGATAAGCTCAATGCCCATCAAAATGACTCCTCGCTGATCAAAGAAGAAGTGACCCATGAGGACATTGCAGAGGTGGTGGCCAAATGGACTGGGATACCCGTGACTAAAATGATCCAAAGCGAACGTGAAAAATTATTACACTTGGAAAAAGAGCTACACAAAAGAGTTGTGGGCCAACAGGAAGCCATTGTCGCGGTAAGTGATGCCATCAGACGCAGCCGAGCCGGTCTACAAGATGCCAAAAAACCCATCGGCTCATTCTTATTTCTGGGAACCACTGGGGTAGGTAAAACTGAATTGGCTAAAGCCTTGGCCGAGTATTTGTTCGATGATGAAGGCGCCATGACGCGCATTGACATGAGCGAATATCAGGAACGCCACAGTGTGAGTCGATTAGTCGGAGCACCTCCGGGCTATGTCGGCTATGACGAAGGGGGTCAATTGACCGAGGCCGTAAGGCGTAAACCCTATTCGGTGATATTACTGGACGAGATAGAAAAAGCCCATCCTGATACGTTTAATGTCTTGCTCCAGGTGCTGGACGAAGGGCGATTGACGGACAATAAGGGTCGATTGGCTGATTTTAAAAACAGCATTATCATCATGACCTCAAACATGGGCAGTCATGTGATCGAATCGCAGATCGAGGCATTAGGACACAACCAAGCTGCTTTAGATCAAGCCAAGACAGACATCATGAGTTTACTCAAACAGAGCGTGCGGCCGGAATTTTTGAATCGCATAGACGACATCGTGATGTTTGAACCATTGACACAGGAACATTTAACCAATATCGTGGAATTACAGCTAAAGTCCGTTCAAAAACTTTTGGCAGAGCAAGGCATCACCTTAGACGCCACCCCGGAGGCCAAGGCTTATTTGGCCCATCGTGGGTTTGATCCGCAGTTTGGGGCTCGCCCCGTGAAGCGAGTCATCCAACGCGAGGTGTTGAACCATTTGTCCAAATCGATTTTGGCCGGGGAAATCACTACAGAAAGCATGATTTTGATTGATTGTTTCGACAATGATTTGGTCTTTCGTAATGAAACAGATCTGGTAACTCACGCGGTAGAATAATCTCGTATGAATTGATTAGATTTGACAAAAATTGCGTCATTCATGCAGAAAATATTAGAAAGCCGTGGCCTTGTAAGGTTTCAAGACTGTGATCCATTCAATCACTTGAATAATGCGGCCTATCTTAACTACTTAGTCAATGCCAGAGAGGATCAACTCATGGCCCAGCACGGAATCAATATTTATGATTTGAAAAGTTTGGGCGGTAAAAGCTGGGTGGTGGGTTCCAACCAAATTGCCTACATCCGCCCGGCCAAACTCATGGAGGAGATTGTGATGCAGAGTCAACTTATCGATTTTAACGAATCCGTTACTAAGGTTGAATTGCGCATGTACAACCATGACAAAAGCGAACTCAAAGCGGTCATGTGGGGCACCTATGTTCATATTGATGTAATTCAACAAAAGCGAAGTACCCACAGCGAGGATTTAATGAATCTCTTTCAGCAAGCTTTGGCTCCTATCCAAGACTCAACCTTCGAACAGCGGGCTCAAAACCTACGCGCTGAATTCGCTAAAAAACATCAGAAGTCGTGATCAAACAACGGTCTTTACTTCGTTGCGTAATGGCTTTGGGCTTGATTCTGTGTTTTTCTGCTGTACTCGCCTCTTGTAACCAAAGAAGCACAAAACCTACAAGCTCAGATAAACCAGAACTCTCGGGTGTTTATTACTTGATTCGTCACGCAGAAAAAGATCGCAGCAATTCGAGCAATAAAGATCCCGAGCTCATCCAAAAAGGCTTGGAGCGCTCCCAGCGTTGGGCTCAATATTTTGACAGCATTCCACTAAGTGGCGTATACAGTACAGCCTACAGACGAACCCTCCAAACGGCTCTACCTACAGCTACCAACAAAGCGTTGAGCCCAATCATTTATCAGGCCAATGCCTTGTTAGACGATTCTTTTTACGTCAATGCCCAATCCGGACATTGGTTGATTGTGGGCCATAGCGACACCACACCCTACTGGGCCAATGCCCTATTGAAAACGGATAGTTTGAGCGATATTCCAGATTCCATTAACAGCCGCTTATACCGAATTGACCTGCGATTTGAATCGCCACAGTTCACTATCTCGAACATTGAGTAGTACTTAAAGAGCAATCTTCTTACTTTTGCCTTTATGGCAATGTCCAAAAACATCAGCATTAAAAATCGAAAGGCGCGCTTTAATTATGAAGTGATCGATCGCTACACAGCTGGTATTGTCTTAAAGGGAACTGAAATTAAATCGCTAAGAACTGGACAAGCCTCAATCGCTGAAAGCTTTTGTGAGTTCAACAATGAGGAGCTTTTTGTGATCAACATGACCATTCAGGTCTACAGCCACGCCAGTCATTACAATCACCAAGCCAAATCAGCCAGAAAGCTATTGCTGCAGCGACGCGAATTGAACAAACTCAGCAAAGCCGTCAAAAATACAGGGCTGACCATTGTCCCACTTCATCTTTACATCAACGACCACGGACTGGCCAAAATGGAGATCGCTTTATGCCGGGGTAAAAAACTTTACGACAAACGAGAAACGCTAAAAGATCGAGACAATCAGCGTGATCTTGGTCGAATTAAAAAAGCACATAACACACGATAAAAAAATTACTATGAAACAATTACTCAGTCTACTAATCGTATTCTGTTCCCTTAACTTAATGGGACAAGACACCTTTTCAATCATCGCCGTAGACCCAGATACTGGGGATATTGGTTCAGCCGGGGCATCCTGCATAAATTTGAGTAATGTCAACTGGGACCAATGGATCACGGACATCATTCCTGGTCGTGGCGGAGTGAATTCTCAGGCCTATGTGTGCATTCCAAACGTGAACCTAGCCAATGCCATGGAGCGCATGTCCCTGGGCGATAGCCCTCAAGAAATCATCGATTGATTAATGTTGAACGATGCCTGTGGTTCACAAAATTTTAATCCTGAGTACCGTCAATATGGGATTGTTGATTTAGATGCTTTTGGCACCCCCAGAAGCGCTGGATTTACCGGTAGTTTAACCGACGATTACAAAGAAGATCGTCAAGGCCCCACCTACAGCATTCAAGGCAATATTTTATTGGATCAAAGTGTCATTGATCAAATGGAGTTTAATTTTAACAATACCAATGGCACCCTCGCCGACAGGCTGATGGCGGCCATGCAAGGGGCTAACTTTCCCGGTGCCGATGTTCGATGCTTGGCCAGTGGAACCTCATCCAGAGCAGCCTACATGGTGGTGTACCACGCTGATGACCAGCCAGGGGATCCATATTTGAGATTGGTTGTCCCTGCGCAGGCTACAGGGATTGAACCGGTTGACTTATTGCAAGATTTATACGATGATTTTACCACGCTCGGCGTGAATCAAGCAAATATAGCACCTGACATCCTGTTAAGCCCCAATCCTGTAATGGACCACTTGACGCTAAAAATGGATCCTGAAGTAATCCTTCAAAGCCTTGAAATTCACGACATTCTGGGTAGAAAACAAAACATTTTAAGTACGCCACCAACCGTCAACGTAAAACACTTGCCACAAGGGTTATACCTGATGACCCTTTACACATCGAAGGGAAAACGCGTGTTGCGCTTTATTAAATCTTAAATTAATTTGCTGACCAGCGGCGCAGTTCGTTGAGCGCCTCTTCTTTTTTTAACTCTTCTTGAGAAATGACTTTAAGAAATGAGGGGTGCTGTTCAATGGCGAATTCCAATTTCTCAACGATTTCATCAACGGTTTCATTGTCGTAGTCAATCTCGAGCGGCGCCTTGATTTCCATGGACTGCAATATACCTCTTTTTTTAATCCGAAGCCCTTTTTTATCAAAGGAGCGCCTAAAACCATCGATCACAATCGGGACAACAACAGGTTTGTTTTGTTTGATGATGTGGGCTGTTCCACGACGTATGGGTTTCCAGGGGGTTGTGGTCCCTTGAGGAAAGGTAATGACCCAGCCGTCGGCTAGGGCCGTATTAATGCTGTTTAAATCACTCATTTTAACTTGACGGCTCACATCTTTTCCCTTTGAGCGCCAAGTACGGTCAATACTCACAGATCCTGCATAAGCCAAAATCTTAGGCAATAGGCCTGCTTGCATGGTTTCTCGGGCTGCCACGAAGTACATGTTTAACTTGGGATTCCATAGGTAGCCCACGTTTTTAATGCTGTCTACACGCCCACTCAAACTGGCATTGAACACGTGAAACATGGCCACTACATCTGCAAAGTAGGTTTGGTGATTGGAAACAAAGAGAACATTGGTTTGGGGTAAATTTTTGATGATCTCACTGCCTTCGATTTGCAATTGATTAAATCCTTTAAATCGTCGATGGGTCAAGGTTCCTAAAATCCTAATGAGCCACTTCTTAAGAAACAGTATGTGCCCAAATGGATTTCGTTTAAATAACCCCATAATCTATCCTTTACCAAAGTAATGCCGACAAATATATAAAAATGCTAGGAGATGATTTGCCCCATAAGCTGTCGCATCTCATACAACATCAGGGCAGTAGCACCCCATACCCTATTGCCCTGAAAGTCAAAGACAGGCGCTTTTACAGACCCCAATGAAGGGGTTTCAATGGTTTCCATCTTTAGGTAAAGCTCGGCAAACAAGTCCTTGGCCGGTACTTCGATGATTCCGGCCACCTCTTCGGCTTGAGGAGTAAACTCAGGGGTACTATGCGTGATTCCAATAAAGGGCTGTACCCAAAAATCACTCGGTGGAATATAGAGCTCGCTCATGGGTTTAATCAGTTCTATGGTCTCTCGAGATACGCCAATCTCTTCTTCACATTCCCGCAAAGCCGTCAACGATAAATCAACTTCTTGATCGTCCCGTCTCCCCCCAGGAAATGCAATCTGACCAGAATGCGCGCCCCCATCCGATTGACGACGAATTAGAACAAAGTGCGCCTTTCCATTACAGTCGGGATAAAACAAGCACAGGACACCCGCCCAACGAAGATGATTTGGATCCGGGATCAGTCCATGGTCCCGCCAAAGCCCAGGAAGCGGTATTTTTTCTATTTTTGGTAGCTCAGAAGAAAATTCTACAAAATCCATTGATCATGCGTTGTTTCGCGCTTATTACGTCCTTGTTTCTTTTGGCTTGTAATGGCCCGAATGCTCGTGAAAAAAACATCAGTAGCGCTCCGTCAGGGGACAAGCAAATTGATTTACCAGACCACCATGTAGGACCTGACTCAATCCAAGATAACGCAAATGGTGGAAACGCCAAAAAACAAATGACGTCAAATCAAAAGACCTCGGATGGACTCCCAACCCTAACTCAAGACAATGTGATCCCCCTGCTGACCGAATATGGAAAAAATCATCCGCAGAATAGGGTTTTAATTTCAACCCAATTTGGCAAAATCAAAATAAAACTTTTTGAAGAGACCCCGTTACATCGAGCAAATTTTCTATACCTGATTCAACAAGAATACTTTACAAACACCTTTTTTCACCGAATCGTTCCAAACTTCATCATCCAGGGCGGCAATAGCGACCTGCGTTCGACCCCGAAAAAACGCAAGTTACTCGGACCCAAATACCGAATTCCTGCAGAAATCAATCCCAATCGCAAACACACCTATGGGACGCTATCAGGGGCCAAGGAGTACCGAGAAAATCCAGATAAACTCTCTGCCCCCTATGAATTTTTTATTTTTTGTGGTCCAGATGTGAGTGGCCGACACCTGAACGGTAACTATACCATTTTTGGTGAGGTAATCCAGGGGATGGATGTCGTAGAAACCATAGCCAACCTGCCTGCAGACCAAGGTGAATGGCCTAAATCCAACGTCTACATCGAGTTAAGTGTGGATCAGTAGCTATAAGTTTTACTTATGATTATTGTATCTTTAGAAAAATTATACTGATGACTATCACGCAGCTCAAGTATGTTTTGGCCGTGGCCGAACATCAAAATTTCACGAAGGCAGCAGAGCATACTTATGTGACACAACCCACAC
>WTIY01000034.1 GCA_011525065.1 Flavobacteriales bacterium | reverse complement strand
CTTCAATACGCAAAAGTTGATTGTATTTTGCCATGCGGTCGCTTCGAGAGGCTGATCCTGTTTTGATCTGACCGGTATTTAAGGCCACAGCCAAGTCTGCAATCGTGTTGTCTTCAGTTTCTCCACTTCGGTGGCTCATGACCGCGGTATAACCCGCATTTTGGGCCATATTCACTGCAGCAATGGTCTCGCTCAAGGTTCCAATTTGATTCACTTTGATCAAAATAGAATTGGCGATACCCTCTTCAATGCCCCGTGAAAGCCGCTCGACATTTGTGACAAATAAATCATCACCGACTAACTGAACCTTATCCCCAACACGTTCGGTAAGATATTTCCAACCTTCCCAATCGTTTTCATCCATTCCATCTTCAATGGAGATAATCGGAAATTGCTCACAGAGTTCTGCCAAGTAATCGGCTTGTTGTTTTGAACTTCTTTTTTGCCCTTTGTCTCCCTCAAATTTTGTGTAGTCATAGACCCCATTTTCGTAAAATTCTGCGGAGGCACAATCTAAAGCAATCATCACTTCATCGCCGAGTTGATAACCGGCGGCCTCAGTCGCCCTAGCAATGGTGTTTAAGGCGTCTTCTGTCCCATCCAAGGTGGGCGCAAAACCACCCTCATCTCCCACTGCAGTACTCAAATTACGATCGTGCAATACTTTTTTAAGATGGTGAAATATTTCTGAGCCGATCTGCATGGCATGAGTGAAGCTCGTTGCCTTTACAGGCATCACCATAAATTCCTGAAAGGCAATGGGTGCATCGCTATGAGAACCGCCATTGATGATATTCATCATCGGAACTGGAAGGGTTTTAGCACTGACCCCACCAACATAACGAAATAAAGGCAAACCCAATTCGTTCGCGGCAGCTTTGGCTACGGCTAAAGATACTCCTAAAATAGCATTGGCTCCGAGTCGACCCTTATTTTTGGTTCCGTCTAAGTCAATCATGATTTGATCAATGCCTTCTTGATCAAAAACAGACAAACCCAATAAGGCATCACTAATTTCCCCATTGACATGGGCGACAGCGTTTAAAACAGCCTTACCCATATAATCCGACCCGCCATCTCTGAGCTCAACGGCTTCATGCTCTCCGGTAGAAGCTCCAGAGGGCACCGCAGCACGGCCTAAATAGCCGTTTTCGGTCATGACATCAACCTCAACGGTTGGATTTCCTCTAGAATCGAAAATTTGACGTGCGTGTATTTCTATAATGCTGCTCATGATTAGTTTGTTTTTCGGTTGCGAATATACAAAAGTAAATCCTCCTCAGAGGCCATATCCACCAGTTCTTACTGACTAAAAGAGGATACGTATTGATCAAATAAATAAGTGGCGTCGTTTGGCCCAGGACTTGCCTCTGGGTGGTATTGAACTGAGAAAGCTGGCTTGTCTTTTACTCGAATTCCCGCTACAGTATTGTCATTGAGATGCAAGTGTGTGATTTCCAAATTAGAATTGGCCTCGGTCTCCTCACGATTGACGGCAAAACCATGGTTCTGTGAGGTAATCTCTCCCTTACCGGTGAGCAAATTCTTTACAGGATGATTGATGCCTCGATGCCCATTGTGCATTTTAAAGGTTGACACGCCATTGGCCAAGGCCAGAATTTGATGTCCCAAACAAATCCCAAATACGGGAGCGTTTTGAGCTAATATGGCTCGAGTCGTATTGATGGCATCCGTGAGTGGTTCTGGATCGCCTGGGCCATTACTCAAAAAGTAGCCGTCTGGTTTGAAATCACTTAACTCATCGAATGATGCATTATATGGAAAAACCTTGACGTAACAATCTCTTTTGGTTAGGTGCCTCAGAATATTGCGCTTGATCCCTAAATCCAAAGCAGCCACCCGGAACTTCGCCTCGGGATTCCCAACAGTGTAAGGCTCAGTCGTTGAAACTTTGGAGGACAATTCTAAACCTTTCATATCGGGAACACTGGCCAGTTCTTTTTTCAGACCGTCAAGGTCATCTACACGAGTTGATATGACCGCGTTTTGTGCCCCATTATCGCGAATGTAAGCGACTAAGGCCCGGGTATCGACCTCGCTAATGGCGAATAAATTGTTTTTAGCCAAAAAATCTTCTAACGACTGATCGGCTGAAGTTCTAGAAAAAGGATAACTGAAGTTACGACAAACCAAGCCGGCAATTTTCACTCCGTCAGATTCTACTTCTTCAGGATGTGTGCCGTAATTACCAATGTGGGCATTGGCCGTTACCATGATTTGTCCAAAATATGAGGGATCTGTGAAGATCTCCTGATACCCCGTCATTCCGGTATTAAAACAAACTTCACCAAAGGCAGTTCCGTCTTGACCACCTACAGATTTTCCATAAAAAATAGTCCCATCGGCTAACAGGACTAATGCATCTTTTCTCTTCGTGTACTTCATTTTCAAAAAAGGGTTTCACAAAAACTGTCT
>WTIY01000279.1 GCA_011525065.1 Flavobacteriales bacterium | reverse complement strand
GATGGATACCGCTCCCTTATGCTAAGCGACAACGCCAGTCCATATCCATACTTGCAACTCAACACTACCGTTTGGAAACTCAAATACACCAACACATGGATGTCTCTTCGCGATGTTCGTCCAGAAGTGACGGCTGACGGCTCTTTCCGCACCAAGTATATGGCCAATCACTATTTGAGCTACAATGTGAGTAAGCGGCTGAATCTTGGCTTTTTTGAAACCGTGGTATGGGAAAATGACAATGATCGGGGGTTTGATTTGAACTACCTCAACCCGATTGTCTTTTATCGTGCGATAGAATTTTCGACTGGGTCACGTGGAGGAAATGCCTTATTGGGGTTGACCTTTAAATACAAGTGGAGTGATCGTCTAAACACCTATGGGCAACTCCTAGTAGATGAATTTTCGTCCTCTGATATCTTGGCTCGAGAAGGGAGCTATAAAAATAAGACGGCCTATCAATTAGGGACAAAGTATTACAGTGCCTTTGGTGTTCCAAATCTCAATCTTCAGTTAGAGTATAACCGGGTCCGTCCCTTTACATACAGTCACAATACAGTAGTTTTAAATTACGGACACAACAATCAGTCTTTAGCCCATACCCTGGGAACTAATTTTTCCGAATTTATTGCCATAGCACGTTATCGATACGACCGGTTTCAAGCCAGTGCTAAGTTTGTTCAGGCCAAAAGAGGCTTGGAATTTTTAGATCCAGATTCGGATACTTTTTACGGGGGGTCTATTTACGGAAGTGAGGACTTCAGGGAGGGAGACCTGAACCATGAGTTGGGGCAAGGAAACACAGCAAATTTCAGACACCTGGAATTTGACGCGGGTTATGTGATTAATCCCTCATCACAACTCAAACTGTTCACAAGAATTATATTGCGCTCTTTTTCACCAGAGGTGTCTGAAGGGCCCAACCAAAAGCTAAACACCACCTGGTGGAGTCTTGGTTTGCGCACCGATTTATTCAATTGGTATCGGGATTTCTAGCGCTTAATTTCTTCTAGGATAACGCTTTTCTGCTGCGCGATACAGCATGCTTAAGTAGTCCTTGGTCTTGACATTACCATTGCCGTAACCTTTAGCGTCAAAATTTGCGGTAATGGACTTATTGGCCAAAACTTCTTCGAGAGATTTACCCAAGAGAAAATCCATTTGAACTCCTTTTTGCGTGTATTCAATCATTCTTTTATAGGCCTCCAAATCACTTTTCGAGGCAATAGGACCGTGTCCTGGAACAACCACCGTATCGTTGTTGCACAAACCGATTAACTGATTTATTCCAGCGAGGTAACCATCAATACTTCCCTTGAACTCCTCATCGATAAAGGGGTATTTCCCATTGATGAATAAATCACCGGTAGCCAAGACATTATTGTTTTCAAAAAAGGCAAATACATCCGCCCCAGAATGAGCCTTTAAGACCTGAGTAAAAGTAATGGTTTCATTGTCGAGGCTCATTTTGAATTTATCGGTAAAGGTCATGACTGGGTAATCCAGGGCCTTTTCAATATTTTGTTCAGAAAGTCTGTTGTACTTTGAGGAAAGTTCTTCGCCTCGTCCCGACTTTCCAGACGATTTCATGGCCTCAGCTAAAGTCGCTCGCTGTGCTTTAAGGTCTTGTAGCAGTTCCTTGTTGGTGTCAGCCCAGACATTGTTGTAGGTTTGCTCGTTAGCTAAAATAGTTACCCCTGAATCGTTGAAATAAGCGTTGCCGCCAGTTCGATCATTATGGTGATGTGTGTTGACCAAGAATCGCACTGAATTTAATGAAAGTCTGCCAGCGGTTGTAAGGGTTTGTGGCGCTGCGTTTTCGTCATGCCCATCGATAAGTACGGTGTAATCTCTACCCAAGAATGCGACGACATTGTTTCCGCGATAGCTCAAATAATAAAGACTGTCTTTAATTTTTTTTGCCGCGACAAACGCGCCACCTGAGTCTTTTTGAGAGTCGCTCGAAGCTTCTGTGACTTCTTGGGCCTGCATTAAAGACATTGAGAGAAAGGTCAGAAATGTAAATAGAAAAAATTGCTTTTTCATGGGTAATGAGTTTGAGTTTCCGAAGGTAATAAAAGAATGTTTACGGCCACAACATAATGAATTATAAGTTGTGAAAAAAGCATGGAGTCCCGTATCTTTGCGCCTGGAAAAAATGTTGCTTTTGTCTCAAGCCGCTGCTATATCTGGGCGACCCTCTTTTTGGGTTCTTTTTAAGGAAATCACAAAGTTTCGTTTGTCGATTAGCGTTCTATTTTCGTCAATTGTCGGATATTTTTTAGGCGCCGAAAACATCGATTGGGTGATTCTTTCGTTACTGGTTTTGGGAGGGTATTGCATGGTCGGGGCCTCAAACGTTTTTAATCAAATCATCGAGCGTGATTTGGATGCCATGATGGAGCGCACAAAATTCCGTCCATTGCCCTCGGGGCAAATGATGGTG
>WTIY01000049.1 GCA_011525065.1 Flavobacteriales bacterium | reverse complement strand
ATATAGGGGTATGGGAAGAAAAGTTAACTTTTTAGTGTTATTGTTTTTAGTGTTGATTTGCCTGTTTTCAGGCACATCCTATGAACCATTGGGTCCGGATGACGTCATTGATGCTGGGGATACTGCTTGGATGTTGGTGTCGAGCGCTTTTGTCTTATTAATGACCCCTGGTTTAGCCTTCTTTTATGGAGGAATGGTAACACGAAAGAGCATTATTTCAACCATGTTACAGAGTTTCGTCGCTCTTGGGGTGATAAGCGTACTGTGGGTTGTGGTTGGTTTTAGTTTAGCCTTTGGTGACAGTATCGGTGGTTTTGTCGGCGACCCCACAACCTATTTTGTATTTAACGGTGTGTCGTTAAAACCCAATCCAGAATTTTCTTCTAACATCCCTTTTTTACTTTTCGCCCTGTTTCAATTGAAGTTTGCGATCATTACCCCCGCGTTAATTACTGGAAGTTTTGCTGAGCGCATTCGATTCAGAAGTTATATTTTATTCATGGTGCTGTTTTCGATTTTCATCTATGCGCCGCTTGCGCACATGACATGGCACCCAGAGGGTTTACTGCGTCAGTGGGGTGTTCTGGATTTTGCTGGAGGTACTGTGGTCCACATGTCTGCCGGAATCGCTGCCTTGGCTGGAGCCATTTATCTAGGCAAACGTCAAGAGCGCATTGAAAAGCCTGCCAACATTCCTTTTGTGATTTTAGGCACAGGACTGTTGTGGTTTGGCTGGTTTGGTTTTAATTCAGGGTCGGCCTTAGGGGCCAATGCGGATGCGGTGATCGCTTTTGCGAACACCAACTTGGCATCTGCCACCAGTATGTTGACATGGATTTTCCTAGAGCGATTTCAAAACCGTAAAATGTCTGCCCTTGGAGCCTGTATCGGTGCTATTGTCGGATTGGTTGCCATTACACCAGCGGCAGGTTTTGTTAGTCTTGGTGCCAGTATATTTATCGGCTTTGTGGCTTCAATTGTGAGTAATTTTGCCATTAAGCTAAATAAGAAATCAGAGATAGATGATACCTTAGATGTGTTCCCCAGCCACGGTGTAGGTGGTATTGTTGGAATGGTATTAACCGCCGTTTTGGCTGAAGATGTAGGCTTGGTACATGGCGAGACCACAACGTTTGTAAATCACTTAATCGCGCTGGTTCTTGTGGCGGTATTTACTTTTGTCGGAAGCTATGTGTTGTACAAATTTACAGACTTGTTATTGTCCATGCGCGTGCGGGAGGATCAAGAGTATCGTGGTTTGGACGCTTCGCAACACGGTGAGTTACTCGACGAATAAGTAGAAACGCGACTGATTTTTATTCGTTTTTGCCTCTTGGTTGTTTGACCAAACTATTAAAGGGCAGTCCCAACTGAGTTATAAATGACTGGTCGTCTAAATGATCCGCACGATCTACGCCAAAAACGATTTGTTTGGGGTCACCATAGACAAAAGTACCAAACAAACGATCCCATATTGAAAGCATGTTACCAAAGTTTGTGTCTGTCCATGGTTCGCTCCTATGGTGATGAAATTTGTGGAGTCCTGGTGTAACGATCAGGTAGGTCAAAGCCTTATCCACTGCTACGGGCAAAGCGATGTTTGCATGGGTCCAATAGGTGAACAAAACACTCAAAATTCTATAAAACAAATAGAAACTAAGCGGCATGCCCATGATGATTACCGCAATAAGGGCAAAGACTTCGCGAAGAACAAAATCAAATGGATGGTGTCGGGTTCCTGTGGTAACGTCTACGTGTTTATCTGAATGATGCACCATGTGTAAACGCCACATCCAAGGTATTTTATGCAGCAGGTAGTGAACCCCATATTGTGCGATAAAGTCCAAGGCCATAATTGAGAGTAAAAGGGCCAACCAGGTGGGTGCTTTGATCACTGGTAACAAACCAAAATTCGTATCTGAGAGCCAACCAAACACCCCGGCCGTCGCCAATCCAAATAAGACATTAATGACCATTACTATAGAGAGAAAGCCAAAATTAGTCTTGGCATGCACGCCTTTTTTGTAGGGGATTTTTACGTCTTTGTAATGACCCTCTAACACCCAAAACAAAGCGATGCAGAAAACGACCCAACCCAGCTTTTGCCAAACGGGCATGGTTTCAAAAAACCCTAAAAACTCACTCATGGCGTTAAAATTTTCGTGTACACTTTTTTATTTCCCAAAACCTCTAAAGCGCTTAGTACCTCGGCGTCGTGCTTTAATTTATAGTCATAAAGCCCAGCAAGATAAAAATATCGCGGTAAAATAGCCTCAATTAACGTACTGCGCACAGCCATTTTTTCGGATTTTAATAAATCAATCTTTGCTTGAGAAAGGCCTTGTGCCAAGCGTTTCAAATCGCGATCAACAAAGGTTTCGAGCCCTTCCTTTGATGCGGTTGTGCGCAACTCAGCCATAGACTTTTCCGAGATTGTGCTTAGCGCGCCGGGGTGAGAGCGCACAAACTCTAAGAAGCGATCAAAATCCTTATCGCTAAACTCAAATTCATCTGGGCGGCTAAATGGATGCTCAGTCATAAAGGTGCTGCCAAAATCGATGAGCAATCGGGATTTATTGAGCTGGTTGATTAAAGGGTGCCCATTAGAGGAAGCGTACAGACGATCTGGTAAGATCCCACCACCGTCATAAACAGTTCTACCCCCTTTAGTTTTAAAGGCGTTGTACGATTCAGGTTGGGTGCGGATGGGATCTCCATCCGCATCCCTTTGCCAATAATCCAAGGCCTGAATGCATCGGCCACTGGGGGTGTAATATCTGGAAATTGTGACTTTGAGCTGGGTTCCATAACTCAGGGGCTTGGGACGCTGAACCAAACCCTTACCAAAACTTCTTCCCCCGATAATGACGGCACGGTCTAAATCCTGTAACGCTCCAGAGACAATTTCGCTGGCTGACGCACTGCGGGCGTTAATCAATACCACAACAGGCATGTCCAGGTCCGCGGGCAACCGCTGGGTTACATAGGTTTGGTTATACGCCTCAACGGCGGATTGGGTATAGGTAACAAGCGTGCCTTTGGGCACAAACAAACTGACTAAATTCACTGCCTCTGTAAGCAAGCCACCAGGGTTGTTGCGCAAATCTAAAATGAGCCCCTGGGCGCCCTCAGCCTTGAGCTCAAACAATGCTTTTTTAGTGTCTTTATAGGTCGTGGCGCTGAACGCCTCTAGGGCGATATAAGCCACATTGTTTTTGATCAGTTTTGAACAAACCACAGGGCTTGTCTGTGATTTGGTCGGAATTAACGAAACCGAGCTTTTCTGCTGGCCTCGATAAAATTCTAGAGCAACCTCCCGATCCGCGCTGGCTGCCACAAGCGGGTCGAGTTGATTCAAGTCATCCGAAAGCAACACTCCGTTAATGGAGTGTAAGACATCACCGACCTTCATTCCAGCCGCATCGGCGGGACCATTTTCTGTCGTGGAAACAACCAACCATTGATTGTCGAAACGTCTGAAGCCAGCACCTAAATTGGTGTAATTGCTTTCTCTAGCCACCTTAGCATCGGAAACTTCTTGTTCAGTCCAATAAATGGTGTAGGGGTCCAACCCTTCTAACATGCCAGTAATGGCTTGATCCATTAAGGTTGCCGGTGTGGTTTCGTCCACATAATTCAGCGCCAATTCCTTAAACAAAGTGTTGAAAATTTCGAGTTGTTTGGTAATCTCAAACAAGCCGGCTTTGGCACTACCAAATGCCAAAAGGCCAATCGTCGCCAAAACAAATAGTGTTGGGCGCAAGAATTTGAACACGGATGTTTTAAAGGCCTTCATCGGTGGGTGACGCATGTTGAGTAAAACGATTTAACAGAGCCATCATGGCTTTTTCAATTTGAACATAAGGTAAAACTTCTCTGCTTTGGTAGATAAAAAGTATGGCTTCTGTGTGACCTGCCACGGGTGGTTTGTTTAACCTGTAAGCTTCGCGAATTTGCCGTTTAATTCGATTTCTTGCTACGGCACTGCTGATGTTGCGCTTTGGTACGGAAACCCCAAACAAGTGAGTGTCCGCCCCAGATACTGGAGCATGGACGAGTTTGAGAGGAAATTTTTTTAACACCAAACCACGGTCGAACAAAGACTCAAACCCAAGGCGCCCTTTGAGACGCTCCACCTTAGACAGTTTGCGATTCATGTCTTAAAGATACACAAGAACACGGATACCTGTTATTGTTCGGGCTCATAATGATTATCTTGACGATTTACATCTGCCATACGGCCGCTGGGGTCAATTTCGACTTCTGCAATACTCTTTTTACCATTAAACTCAAATGTATAAGTCGGCATGGCCCATGCCCAGTCGTCCAAAACAACAACCTCATCGCTGAAGGTCTTTTCTCCACGCATCATTTGGAGTGGGATGTAAAACATCTGTGAAGAGCCGTCATCATAGCGCACAGAGAGCTCAATCGGCATTGGCATAAGCCCCACGCGTTCGAGCACTATGCTATGGGTGTCCTCGACACGATTTACGGAGTCAATGCGGTAGTCTATGGTGTTTGTGGTTGTCGCAAAATCTTGCAAATACCAGTCCAGGTTAAAGCCAGAGGTACGCTCGGCCACTCGAATAAAATCACGAGGCTCAGGGTGCTTGAATTTCCACTGAGTGTAGTAGTTCTTTAGGGTTTGTTCTAAAACCTCTTGACCCATAATGTAACCCAGTTGGGCCAAAAAAACAGCCCCTTTGGAATAGGCAGCGATGCCGTAATTTCGGTTAGTGATGTAGCGGTCGGCATGGGTGCTCATGGGTTGTTCTGACCCAGAATTGGCTAAAAAGTTATAGGCGCGATAAGAACCCGCTAAGGGGTCCAGGTTGCCTTGGTCAAGGACCTGATGCTCTGCCAAAGAAGAGATGTAAGAAGTAAAACCCTCGTCCATCCATTCGTGTAAGGACTCGTTTGTGGCCAGTAAAAATTGAAACCAAGTGTGGGCCATCTCATGAGCTGTAACCCCAACCAAGCTCTCAAAAGAACGCTCTCCTGTAATCAAGGTACACATGGCGTATTCCATACCACCATCACCACCCTGCATGATGGAGTATTGCTTGTAAGGGTAAGGACCAATGGCCTCGTTGAAATAGGCCAAAAGTTCGGCTGTAACTGGCTGAAGGGCCTTCCAATTTTGCTGGAGTTCAGGCTTGTTTTTATAATAGAAATTCAGCGTCACGCCGTCAGGACCAGGATAGGTGTCATGGCGATAATCTGGATCTGCCGCCCAAGTAAAATCGTGGACTTTAGGGGCGTCAAAAACCCATCGTGTTAGCCCACCATCAATGGATGTTTTGTCCGTCAAATAACCGGTTCCTCCAACCACATAACTGCTGTCGATATCGATGCTTACATTAAAATCACCCCAAACACCGTAGAATTCTCTGGCAATATAGGGGTCGGTGTGCCACCCATCTTTATCGTATTCGGCAAGCTTGGGATACCACTGGGTCATGGACAGCGCCACGCCTTCTGAGTTGTTGCGACCACTGCGCCTGATTTGCACTGGAACCTGTCCGTGAAAGTTCATGCTGAAAACCGTGCTGTCCCAGGGCGCTATGGGCTTAGCCAAATCAACCACTAGGACCGTTCCCTCCAGGGTATGGTTTAAGGGCTGACCATCTTGTGAAAGTGAAGTTGCTTTTAAAAACCCTTGTTCCTCTGGTTTGAGCCCTGCGATGCGATCCCGCACTCTGCGATCGGGGTCAACGATGGTTCTTGAGCGAACATCCATTTCGCTTCCGGGTTGGAAGGCGTTGAAATACATGTGATAAAAAACCTGGGTTAGGGTGTCTGGCGACTTGTTGGTGTAGACCAGTTTCTGAACGCCGTGATACTGCCAATTGTTCACATTCATCTCGACACTCATATCGTAGTCTACATGTTGCTGCCAGTAGCTAAAAGAATTTTGGCTGCTTACCATTGAGCAAGCAGCCAAAAAAAATGGAATTAAACATTTCATTAGCGCGACATTTGATCAGCCATAATCAAGGCGTTGTACAGGTTAACCAAATGTCCAGATTTTGAAATATTTGAGAAATCATCTGCGCTGTTTGGGTCTCCAGAAAGGATTACAGTGCCTGGGCCGGACAAGCCGCTGTCCATTAAGATTTGTTTGACTTGAGCAGCGCTTAATTTAGGAAAGTAAGAGCGTATCACTGCAGCGACACCAGCTACAGCCGGGGCGGCCATAGAAGTACCCTGAAGGTATTCGTAAGTGTCTAAAGGTGTAGTGGCCCAAATTTGAACACCAGGCGAGAACACATCTACATTCTCTTTGCCGTAATTCGAAAATCCAGCGACTAAACCTTCGTTATACTCAGGAGTCGAGGCGCCTATTGTGATGAAGGTGTTTCCAATCTCCTGGGTTTCTCCTGGGCGCACATCATTCGGGTATACTTCGTTTTTGTCCAAATCCATGCCGTCATTACCCGCAGCATTAACGATGAGCACATCATTGTCTGAGGCATAACGAATGGCGTCCCATACCCATTCTGGATGTGGAGAAAAGCCTTTTCCAAAACTCGTGTTTAAGACTTTTGCACCGTTGTTGACACAATAACGTATGGCCAAAGCCACATCTTTATCGTATTCATCACCATCAGGAACCGTACGAACAACCATGATTTTTGCGTTGTCAGCAACCCCGTTCATCCCAATTCCATTGTTGCGCTCAGCGGCAATGATTCCAGCGACGTGAGTTCCATGTCGCGCATCCTCTTTTTTGGGATCTGGCCCGTCGACATCATTGTTGCCATAGTATTTTGAAGAATAATCATTGGCATCATCTCCTAAATTTTCAGCACGATAATCGGTGCTTAAATTAAAATGGCTTTTTAGTCGGCCACTAAAATATGCCACACCGCTGTTTAAGCGATCTAAAACAGCAGGAATGTTGGGCCCAAAAGCCATCATTTGACCCAATCGCTCAACCATGCTTTGCTCTTCTTCAGACAACTCTGATAATGCCGCTAAATCGTCTTTTGAGTAATCTTCCTTGCCTAATTTCGCTTTGACCAAATCGTGCGCAGCACTGAGCTGATCGTACATGCCTTGATAGCGCGCTTTGCTTTGTACGGCATCGTTATAATCCTTTTCATAGGCGGCTTTGGCCTTTTGATAGAGGTCATAATCCGCTTTTTGTTCTGGGGCAACATCCTCGGCAGCAACATTTTCAAAACCAGGGCCCAATTCGCGAATCATGCGAACGTATTCCAAGTTTTCTTGAACGATATCGCCCAAAAAGTTCCAACCATGAATGTCGTCAACATAGCCATTTCGGTCATCGTCTATTCCGTTGCCGGGAATTTCATCTTCGTTCACCCAGATGACATTTTTTAGGTCTTCGTGCTCGATGTCTACACCACTATCGATTACACCCACAATAACACTGACGCCTTGGCGGTCGCTCAGTAGCTCTGCGTAGGCTTTGTCGACACTCATCCCCGCAATGGAGTCTTTACCCAGGTCTGCTGCACCCCAGGTTTGGGTTTGTTGGTCCGTTAAATCAACGTTTTTGGTGACGGCAGCACTGGGTGCATCAATAGGGGAGGCGTCAAAACGAGCAGGCCCACAGGCGCTTACAACAAGCGCGGAAATAAAGGCAATAAAAATGTGTTTAAGCGTTTTCATAAGGATTATTGATTTAAAAATTGGTCAAGGGTAAAAACCTGGTCCAGGCGAACCCCTTTTTCTGTGTGTTTAACAGTGATTATTGGATTGTGGGCGTCATGTTCTAGCCACAAATAATAGCCGTGATCCGCCGCCAAATTTAAAAATTTTTCTTTTTCGGTCAGAGTTCTAAGTGGACGGGTGTCATATCCCATTATAAAAGGCAAAGGAAGATGTCCCGCAGTAGGCAATAAATCAGCGGTGAAGACAAGAGTTTTTCCGCCGTAATTAATGTGGGGAATCATTTGTTTTTCGGTGTGACCATCGACAAATAAAACACCAAAATTTAACGGAGTTTCTTGGGCAAAATCTCCATTTGGGGGGTCTAAAAAACAGAGTTGCCCAGAGTCCTTGATCGGCAAAATATTTTCTGATAAAAAAGAGGCTTTTTCTCTACGGTTGGGTTCTGTCGCCCATTTCCAGTGTTTTTCGTTGCTCCAATAGCGCGCGTTGGAAAAGCGTGTTTTATAGCCTGTTCGGTCATCGTTAAAACAAACGCTGCCTCCGCAGTGATCAAAATGTAAGTGGGTTAAGAACACATCAGTAATGTCCTCAGACGAAAAACCAAAACGCATTAATGATCCTTCTAAGCTGGCTCCTCCCCAAGGATAGTAGTGTTTAAAAAAATCAGGACCTTGTTTGTCCCCCATTCCGTTGTCGATCAGAATCAATCGATCGCCATCCTCAATGAGCAAACATCGGGCGGCAATATCGATCATGTTGTTACTGTCGGCGGGATTGGTCCTTTGCCAAAGACTCTTTGGGACCACACCAAACATGGCTCCACCATCGAGCTTAAAATTTCCTGCGTCTATTGGGTATAAGGTCATTGCTTTGCAAATTAGCAAAAGGTCAGACAAAATTCCCCCTAGCCCGACCCTTAAATAGCGATTTTAACAGAATATTATCACAAGTGATGCGCCTTTTGTTTGTCCTAGTTGAGTTTGAATTCGGGCACAACACTAGGGCCGACGAATACCAGTCTCAGGGAGAGAATCAAAACTTTCTCGTATTTTTAGGCATAATATTTCATTATGGTTGAACTCGCAGGCATCATAGTCCTTGGCATATTGGCCCAATGGGTGGCATGGAAATTTAAACTTCCGGCCATTTTACCATTGATTCTAATCGGTTTGCTCGTTGGTCCAATCTCTACGTTGTTTACTGCCGATGGACAGGCGTACATACAGCCGATATGGAACGGGACTAGGGGCTTATTTCCCGGTGAAAACCTCTTCTATTTTGTGTCTTTGGCCATTGGGATCATTCTTTTCGAAGGAGGGCTAACCCTCAAAAGAGACGAGGTGTCAAAGGTGGGGCCTGTAATCATAAAACTCATCAGCCTGGGCGCTGTAGTGACTTTTTTTGGTGCCGGTGCAGCAGCCCATTATCT
>WTIY01000207.1 GCA_011525065.1 Flavobacteriales bacterium | reverse complement strand
AACCAATGCTTGAATGAAATACTTTCCTGCATTTTCTGGGATAATTCGCTTATGGCCACTCGCTCTTGCGTCATGCTGTCTCTGTGCCGTATGGTCACCGTTTGATCTTCTAATGACTGGTGATCCACCGTAACACAATAGGGTGTCCCGACGGCATCTTGTCGGCGATATCGGCGACCAACGGCATCCTTTTCGTCGTACGCTACAGGCAGGTCCCACTTTAGGCTCTGCACAATGTCTTGAGCCAATTCAGGGAGCCCATCCTTTTTAACCAACGGTAAAACCGCCGCTTTAATCGGCGCGAGTATTGACGGTAATTTCAATACCGTTCTTGAGGAACCATCCTCGAGAGATTCTTCCTGAAGGGAATGGCTCAAAACTGCCAAAAACATTCGATCTAATCCGATTGAGGTTTCCACGACATATGGGACGTATGACTCATTGAGTTCAGGGTCAAAGTACTGCAGCTTTTTACCCGAGAACTGCTCGTGTTGTTTTAGGTCAAAATCAGTACGTGAGTGTATGCCTTCTAATTCTTTAAACCCAAAAGGGAAATTGAATTCTATGTCCGCCGCGGCATTGGCGTAATGGGCCAGTTTTTCATGATCGTGAAAACGATAGTTTTCTTTCCCCATTCCCAATGATAAGTGCCAATTTAAACGCGTTTCTTTCCAATATTCATACCACTGCATTTCCTGTCCGGGTCTCACAAAAAATTGCATTTCCATTTGCTCAAATTCTCGCATTCGGAAAATGAACTGACGTGCGACGATTTCATTTCTAAAAGCCTTCCCGGTCTGCGCTATGCCAAATGGAATTTTCATGCGACCTGTTTTTTGAACATTTAGATAGTTCACAAAAATTCCTTGAGCCGTCTCTGGTCTTAGATAAAGATCCATGGCTGATTCAGCACTCGCACCCAGTTTCGTCCCAAACATCAAATTAAACTGTCGAACATCGGTCCAATTTTTGGAACCTGTATCTGGATCGGCGATCTCGAGCTCTTCAATTAAATTTTTTACGTCTGCCAGGTCTTCCTGCTCGAGGGACTTGGCCAATCGACTCAAGATTTCTTTATGTTGCGCTCGGTAGCGTAAAACGCGTTCATTTGTGGCCTCAAATTGGGCCAAATCAAACGCCTGACCAAAACGCTTTTGAGCTTTGGCAATTTCCTTTTGCGCCTTTTGTTCTAGTTTTTCGGCATAATCCTCGACCAGGACATCAGCCCGATAGCGCTTTTTTGAATCCTTATTGTCGATCAGTGGATCATTGAACGCATCGACGTGTCCAGAGGCTTTCCAGGTGGTAGGGTGCATCAAAATAGCAGCATCTACACCAACAATGTTCTGATGCAATTGAACCATACTTTTCCACCAATATTGGCGAATGTTGTTTTTTAACGTGACCCCATTTTGACCGTAATCGTAAACCGCGCTGAGTCCATCGTAAATTTCACTCGAAGCGAAAATAAATCCATACTCTTTCGCGTGAGCGATAACTTTCTTAAAAGAATCGTGTTGATGTGCCATGCCGCAAAAATATAAAACCCCAAGCAAACCCATCTCAATGGAGGGCATTTTTTGAGCGACTTATTTTAAGTACATCGTGGCGGTGGTCAAACGGGTATTGCCCTGATAAAGATTGAGAATGTAGCGCCCTGAAATCAGGTCCTGCTCAGTGGCCCCAACCATCAAGCAAACATCAATTTCCTCTTGTTGGTAATTGACCTGAGTTTCACCGCTGTATGACAAAGTACCCTCGCCCAGGCTTACACGTGCTCGGCTACCGATTAAATTGTTTTTTGGGTTAATCACCTGCAAGTACAAATCGCGCTCACCAGGCGTCGCTAAAGGATTGGGTGTAATGGTAAAACAGCTTCTAATTTTATCCGCCCTACTGGCTCTTTTTGTCTCCACAAGACGACCACTTTTTCGCACAATGACTGCACTGCTCAAAAAATCGATAACTTGAAGTTGGGCTCCTTTTTCGATGACCCGTTCTAAGTCTTCATTTTTTTGTCGCAAGTCATTGCTCGCCATCCGAGTTTTGTTTAAGACCAGCTGGGTGCTGTCTACTTGATATGCCAGGCTCTTGGTTACTTTAATCAAGCTGTCCGCGCGCGCAAACAGCATGGTCCGCTCTTCCTTTAAACGGGCGATTTCCAGTCGATAACGCTTGATGATGGCCATGCTGGGCTTAGCAGATTCAACGGAATCCAAAAGCTGAGCAATCCGAGTTCTGGCCTCAATTAAAGCTTCATCTTGTAATTGAAATTCGCGCATTAAATCGTCGTAAGTCACTTGAAGCTCATTGAGTTCCTGAGTTATGGTAAGCTTTTGTTCTTCAAGATCCTTTCGATTGGATTGACTTTCTTGCCAAAGCACCAAGGTGTAAACTCCGAGGCTCAAGAGTAACAAAATCAAAACAATAATGATTCCCTTGAAGTATTTTG
>WTIY01000161.1 GCA_011525065.1 Flavobacteriales bacterium | reverse complement strand
GTACGGGCGTCGTCGATAGATACGGCTAGTAGTGACACATCGGTCTCGTCTTGCCAATCTGGGTAAAGATCACTTATGGCATCGAGTTCTTTGATGCAGGGCACACACCAGGTTGCCCAAAGCGATATGACGGTTAGCGGTGATTTACTGGCTTGATCGACCAGTGAAGTAGATTCACCGTCAAGTGTGGTCACGGCAATATCCGGCAAGGCGTCTTGGGCCATTGCATTTAGACCAATACTAAAAACCATAGCCATTATTAATTGTTTCATCATTTTGGACGTTGTTGTTTTTTGTGTGGACACAATATTAAGGAAATTTTTGTGGGAATCCTGAAAAAATAATCCGACGGTCCAATCCGTTATAAAGAGAAATCTCATCGACAGCTGATAATTTTTGGCTAATTTAGCCATCGTCGAAAAAAATAGTCATCTCCATGAATAAAAGAGTTTTTTTATTGCGTTTTGCATTGATTGGTTTTGTTGGTCTCGGGATCAACGCCTGCAGTGAAAAAGAAGATTTTTCCAATTTTCAAAACAATACCGTTGAGCCGATCAATATCGGCCTAGTCTATCGTGAATCTTCTTTGCGCAACCAAGAGATCGCTTTTGCGGTATACGATGATCAATCCAATGAAATCGTCGATAACATTACATTTTATGTAGATGGTTCGCCCATTAGTGGCCGGGTGTTTTCTTCGGATGTGGAAGGGACCTTTTCGGTTTATGCCGAGTACGAAGACCAAGGTGTATTATCCACGACCGATACGGGAAATTTTACTGTTGTGATCCCCACTAAAAATGTTCTGGTTGAGGATTACACAGGGACTTGGTGTGGTTATTGCCCAGCGGTTTCTGCAGCCGTGGATGCCGTTCAGGGGTTGACCGAGTCAATTTCAATAGTGGCGCTACACAATGGAGACGACTTGTCCCTGGCCATTGAACCTCAAATTCGAGAGGGTTTAGGGATTCCATCTGGTTCCCCCAGGGCGAGAATTGACCGCACCATTGTCTGGGGATTAGGGACCCCGCCAGAATTTCCAACAGAGGATGTTTTGAGCTTGGCAGGAATCGAATCGGCTTTGGCCATCGGTTTGGAATCTTCAGTCAGCGACCGTTCGCTGAGTGTTGCGGTTTCCGTAGCTTCTGAACAGGCCATGTCTGATCTCAAACTTGTGGTTTACTTAACAGAAGACGGCTTGCTTAGAGATCAAACAAATTATTACGACAACGATGAAACAAGTCCCTATTTTGGTCAAGGCAATCCCATGATTGATTTTGAACAGAAACACGTGCTTAGGGCTGCACTCACCGATGCTATTGGAGATCCCATCCCTGCGACCAATGCCTTGACAGATTATACGGCTCAGCTGAACTATAACATACCTGCTGATTTTGACATTGATCAGTTAGAACTCGTGGTCATGGTGGTCGATCAAAACAACTTGGCAATCAACACCCAGCATGCTTCGATAGGGGAAAAGGTGAGTTATCGTTAGAGAAACGACGCTTTACTCCATGTAAGGGTAGCGGTAATCTTTGGCCACGACCAACTGTTCTTTTACGGTTCTCGGGGAGACCCAGCGATAGAGGTTAAGTTTACTTCCTGCCTTGTCGTTTGTCCCACTGGCACGAGCCCCACCAAAAGGTTGTTGGCCGACGACAGCTCCCGTGGGCTTGTCGTTAATGTAGAAATTACCAGCACTGTTTTCCAAAGCTTTCACGGCCTGGTCCAAAGCGTATCGATCTTGACTGAAGACCGCACCGGTTAGCGCATATTCACTGGTTTGATCGACTAATTTCAGGGTGGATTCCCATTCTTGATCCGGGTATACATAAATGGTTAATACAGGCCCAAAGAGCTCTGTTTCCATGGTTTGATATTTTGGATTGGTGGTCTTGATTACGGTAGGTTCAATGAAATATCCCTTACTCATGTCGTAACCACCACCAAAAATGATCTCAGCGTCGGCGTCTTTTTTAGCTTGTTCAATATAGCGGACTAACTTGTCAAAAGAACCTTGGTGAATGACGGCTGTCATAAAGTTAGCCAGGTCCTCAGGAGAGCCCTGCTTTATGGATTCTAAGTCTTGAGTCAATTTATTGGAGACAGAGGGCCAAAGGCTTTCAGGGATATAGCAGCGACTGGCAGCACTGCATTTTTGTCCCTGAAATTCAAACGCACCGCGCACCATAGCCGTGACCAGGGCCTCCAATTGGGCCGAAGGGTGGGCAATGATGAAATCTTTACCGCCAGTTTCTCCGACGATTCGCGGATAAGTTTTGTACTTGTGGATGTTGTTCCCAATTTTTTGCCACAGATTTTTAAAGACTTCTGTCGAGCCTGTAAAGTGTAAGCCACTGAAATCTGCATGCCCCAAAAGTTTTTCGGTAATCATGACTGGGTCGCCCATGATCATATTAATGACCCCTGGTGGAACGCCAGCTTCTTTAAAGAC
>WTIY01000107.1 GCA_011525065.1 Flavobacteriales bacterium | reverse complement strand
TATTCTTACTGCTCGAATAGAGAAATTCAGGATATGAAAAGATGGTCAATCCAAGTTCTTTGGCCCGACGCAATTCGGGATTGTCCGCTTTGGCATGCATCCCAAGAATTACGGCATCCAAATCGCTTGTGATGCGTTTTTCATCCCAGCCTAAAGTTTCAGGAAGCAGCCCTCTGGCGTCAAGACGACTTTTTGAGGGCTCGAAGATGGCGTCATCACTACCGCTTACCTCATCCCCATTTTGATTCAAGGCCAAAGCCAAATTGTGCATTGCACTGCCCCCGATTGCAATAAAGTGAACCTTCATCAAACTCAAATAAACATTAAGATTCTAAAGATACGAAAGCGCCTTAGACCGCATGGCCTTTCTAATTCAATAATTTCACCAAACGCAGTCGCTCGTCTTTTGCTTGATCAAAATCGCTGTCAATATCCAAGGCCAAATCGAGTTTGGTCAAGGCCAATTCGCTTTGACCATTCAAACGCAACAATTGAGCCTGACGCAGCAATACCCATTTAAACGGAATATTGACAAGCTTTTCTCTTTGATCGACACATTGCTCAATACAGCTCATTCCCCGATCAATTTCCCGCTGGCTTAAAACTGAAATTTTGGCCCATTGATAACACAGCGATGGCTCGTCAAAACGACCCAAGGCCGAATTCAAAACCTCAAAGGCGCGATCCCATTTTTTCTCGCGCTCGTAAAAAACAATTAGCGCCTGGTGCGTCCAAAGAGAAGCCCCCTGATCATTGGCTTTTTTCAAGAGGGTCTCTGCCTCATCTTTTTGATTCTGGTCTTCGGCAATTTTTGCCAAAGCCATCAGCCCATCAATCGAAGAGACTTCAAGCAATCGGTTGGCCTGGTTTTTCGCTTTTTTAGCCCCGCCACCCACAATACTCGGGACTTGAAGATAAAATTCAACAAGGGCCCAATGGGCCGCAACATAACTGGGGTCCACCTCGAGTGCTTTTTGAAACTGGGCCTCTATTTCATCCAAGTCCAAAAGAGCGGCAAATTTATTTTTTGTCAGGGCGCTCATGCCCATTGCCCCCCCGTATTTAAAATAACCCGAGGGGCTATTTGGCGATAAGGATTTGAGCTTTTCAAAGCGGGCCATTGCTGAATCCCACATTTTTAAACCACCGTAGATGTCTCCCATTAATTCTACCCCTTTTGGACTGTTTTTAAAACGCTTATCCTGTTGATCGATCAACGCTTTTGCCCGCTTCAACTCACCTGACGAAATCAATTGTTCAATCGACGATACCGTCTCAGTTTGCGCCAGGATGTCTCTCTGGGGAAAGAGCAAAATGAAACATATAATAATACCTAAAAACCCCTTAGAGATTAGTTCGTCATGACTCTTGAAGCGGCATAAATAGGGAAGAAACATCGAGCCTATTTATTGTTTGATCAATTGAAGCTGTCCGATTCCTTGGTCGGTGAAAACCGTCAAAAAATACAAACCTTGAGCATAATTAGAAATATCGATGCGGTCGCTGGACACTTCATCAACTAGAGCCCCCCCGAGGGTGTAGATCATGACTTTATCTACCGTCGAGTTAAGGCTTTGGAGATAGACATAATCTTTTGCCGGATTAGGCCAAAGGGATAATTCTAAATCGAGGCTTTGATCCTGGCTTCCTAAAATGCAACGCGCGGCTACCTGCAATACAGAGTTGCAGCCATTCGCATTACCCTGTATTTCCTCCGGAATGTCTGGATCGAAAATCACGTTGCACACAAAGTCATAATCACAAACCGAAAGACTCGTGTTTCTGGCAATAACCAGCTGCTGCAATCCTTGAGCCGCTACATTTTCTACAGCAGCAATATCGGACAATAAGGGGTTGTCCATCAGATAAACACTTTGGGACACTTGAGTCAGTGATTCAAGCCCATTTAAACTAAGCAGGTTTTCATTTTCATAAATGTCCAGAGACCCCACTGAATTAAGGCTGCTAAAGCTCGTGAAATCGGATATTTCGGGATTAAAGCCTATTCGAAAAAGACCAGTGACTGAACCTAAATTTTCAAATCCAGTGAAATCACTTAAGTTCTCGGATCCAACAATGATGAGCTTTTCAAGATTTGTCAAGGATGAAAAAACCGTTACATCTTCCAATATAGCGTTGTTGACCAGATATAAAGACCCGCTGAAATCTTGTACCGATTGAGCCAAGTGATTAAGGTCCGTCAGGGGTTCTCCCGATATGTACAATTCATCTAAAATGGTATTGAGATTGGTCAATTCAGATAGCGAGGAGATGTTATTTCCCACAATTCGAAGGCTGGCCAAATTAGTGATGTTGGAAAAACCGACAAGATCAGAGAGTTGCTCATTGGCGTAAAGATTCAGATATCCCATATTGGTTAGGTTCTGCAATCCCGCTGTTGTGGCTAAGCCATCATTTTGCAGCACATTGAAGGACAAGACTTCGCTCAGTCCCTCAAGGCCAGTAAAATTTTGTAATTGGTCATTTCGAAATAATCGAAATTCATTGATCTGAGATAAGTTCTCGAGGCCAGTAAAATTTTCCAAGTGGGTATACTGTATGCTCAAAGAAGAAATAGAATTCAAATTCGACAAACCTGCCAGATTATTTACTGGACCATCGATTTCATCGATTAAAATTGTAGCATTAAAATCAGTACAGTTTGGAAAATTCACGGAGAAGTTGTCAATATCAGCTTGACTCCCCAAAACAATTGAACCACTGGGGCATTGCGCCGAGGCCAAAAAATGAACCATAGTCAGCGACAGCCCGATGAGTAAAGGCTTCATAACATTTTTTTTACAAGGTAGTGAAAAAATGGACACTTTAATCCGCAAATGTCACCGGCTAAAGATTTTTGATCCCCATCAATCAACAGAGGCATTAAGGGACCGCCAAAGGGCGTCTTTAAGCGCATCTAAGCCTTGTTGTGCCACTGAAGAAATAAAGAGGTATGGGATTCCCTCAAAACTCTCATCGAGTAACTCGGTCATTTCGGCCCTCAATTCATCGTCTAATAAATCAGCTTTTGAAATCGCGACCAGACTTTGCTTGTCTAAAAGTTCGGGATTGTAACGCCGTAATTCATCGACCAAAACATCGTATTCCTTGCGCAAATCATCAGCGTCAGATGGGATTAAAAATAACAAAATCGAATTGCGCTCGATATGTCTGAGAAAATAATGACCCAAGCCTTTACCTTCTGCAGCTCCTTCAATGATGCCAGGGATATCGGCCATCACAAAAGATTGATAATCGCGATAACTCACAATGCCTAAGTTGGGCTTTAAGGTGGTAAATGGGTAATCGGCGATTTTAGGTTTGGCTGCAGAAAGCACCGACAACAAGGTCGATTTTCCTGCGTTGGGAAAGCCCACCAACCCGACATCGGCCAAAACCTTCATCTCTAAGGTCAGGTTGTTTTCTTCTCCGGGTAAACCCGTTTGAGCGTATCGCGGGGTTTGATTGGTTGAAGATTTAAAATGTGCGTTACCCATGCCACCTTTGCCGCCCTTGGCCGCAATAAACTCCTGTTGATCCTCTGTTATTTCTTTTAAAATGGACCCGGTGTCTGTATCTTTTATGACGGTTCCAAGGGGAACCTCCACCAGAACGTCCTGACCATCTGCTCCAGTACTGGTTTGTTTTCCTCCAGCCCCTCCGTGCCCCGCCTTAAAATGGCGCTTGAATTTAAGGTGATATAAAGTCCAGAGATTCTTATTTCCTTTAATGATAATATGGCCGCCACGTCCGCCATCTCCACCATCGGGACCCCCTTTGGGAACAAATTTTTCCCGACGCAAATGGGTGCTCCCTGCTCCCCCGTTGCCTGAGGACACATGAATTTTTATATAATCGACAAAATTTCCCTCAGTCATTGTATGGGCCTAAAGGGTGTTGAGTACTTGTACAAGGCGCTGGGTTATCTGATCGATGGCCCCGACGCCATCTACGCCGTGATATTTGTCCTGAGCCTGATAAAACCGCTTGAGGACATCGGTTTTACGATAGTATTCTGCAATGCGCTCGCGTACAACCGTTTCGTTGGCGTCATCGGCACGCCCACTGGCTTTACCGCGCTCTAACAAGCGCTCTACCAATAGCTCATCAGCCACTTCGAGCGCAACCATAGCGTTAATTTGAGTCTTCTTGTCCGCCATCAATGCTTCCAGGGCTTGCGCTTGGGCCTCAGTTCTGGGAAAACCGTCAAAAATAAAACCCTGAGCGTCTGGTCGTGCTTCGACCTCAGCGGCCAGCATATTTATGGTCACTTCATCGGGAACCAAATGCCCTTGATCCATATAGGACTTGGCCATCGCACCCAGAGGAGTTTGATCTTTGATGTTCTTTCTAAACACGTCTCCAGTGCTGATGTGGACCAGATTAAATTCATCCTTTAAAATCTGTGCTTGAGTCCCTTTGCCGGCTCCAGGAGGGCCAAACAATACAATATTTTTCATATCAGATTAAATTTTTTGGGGCAAACCCATAGGATTTACCGGGCAAAGATACCGAAAAGGCCCCTCAAATGACAAGTTTTATGTCCGGTAGAGATTCTGGCTGCTCTTTTAGTACAAAGGTTGTAACTTTGCGCCATGGACAGATTTTTTTCTTCCGATTTCACACTGGGCATACTCGGCGGAGGCCAGTTAGGAAAAATGTTGCTGACCGAAACCCAGAAGTGGGACATCAAAACTCATGTTCTTGATCCAAGTGATCAGGCCCCCTGCAAAACTGGCTGTACCCAATTCACCCAAGGTTCATTAATGGATTACGATACCGTCATGGCCTTTGGTCAAAACCTAGATGTACTCACCATTGAAATTGAAGGAGTGAATCTCGATGCACTGACTGATTTAGAACGCCAAGGGGTAAAAACCTATCCGCGAGCCGAGACCCTTAGATTCATTCAGGACAAAGGCATCCAAAAGTCTTTTTATGCCCAGCACGACATACCCACAGCGCCTTTTGTCCTTTTTGACCATGGCGATGATGTCAGGGAAGCCTACAAAGCCGGTGACCTTCAACTGCCCTGTGTTTGGAAGATCTGTCGGGGTGGTTATGACGGTAAAGGGGTTCAAATTTTACGTAAACCAGAGGACTTGCAGGATTTACCTCAGGCTCCTTGCCTGATCGAAGAATTCGTTCCCTTTGAATTGGAACTGGCGGTAATTGTCGCTAGAACACCCAGTGGTAAAGCGATCAGCTACCCAGTCGTTGAGATGGAATTTCATCCAGAGGCCAATCAAGTGGAATACGTGCTCTGTCCAGCACGGATCGACCAGTCCTTGGCCAAAAAAGCCCAAGAGGTGGCTTTGAAAGTTTCCCGTGCCCTGAAACATCAAGGGCTATTGGCCGTAGAATTATTCGCCACGTCCACAGGAGATATTTTAGTCAATGAAGTAGCACCAAGACCACACAATAGTGGACATTACAGCATAGAAGCAGCGCACACCAATCAGTTTGAACAACACCTTCGGGCCATTTTGGATCTGCCGTTGGGAGCGACCGACAGTAAATTAGCAGGCATTATGGTAAATTTGGTCGGTAAAGAAGGCCACCAGGGCCCTGTATTCTATGAACATTTAGAAAAAATATTAGAGATGCCAGGGGTTACCCCACATATCTACGGAAAAAAACAAACGCGACCCTTCAGAAAAATGGGTCACGTGACCATAGTGCATAACGACATGGCTCAGGCTCGTGTCGTGGCAGAGCAGGTCAAAAACACCATTAATGTGATCAGTATACCATGAGTAAAGTAGCCGTAATTATGGGCAGCACAAGCGACCTCAAAGTGATGCAAGCTGCCGTAGATGTATTAAAAGGATTTGATATCGAAACTGAGATCGACATCGTGTCGGCACATCGAACACCCGATAAGCTGTTTGATTTTGCACGACAGGCGCATACCAGGGGCATCTCGGTAATCATTGCTGGAGCTGGGGGTGCGGCCCATCTACCGGGTATGGTAGCCTCGATCTCCCCGCTTCCCGTGATCGGCGTTCCGGTTAAGTCCAGTAATTCTGTAGATGGTTGGGACAGCATATTGTCCATTTTACAAATGCCCAATGGCGTGCCAGTCGCAACGGTTGCTCTCGATGGGGCACAAAACGCCGGTATATTAGCGGCACAAATAATTGGCAGCAGTGACACTTGTGTTCAAGACAAAATTACAGCCTTTAAAGAGGGCTTGAAAGTCAAAGTTGAACAAGGCGCAAAAACACTGAAGCAGTAATGAATAATCCCTTATTGAGCTCCTTTGACCTGGTCCCTTTTCAGGAGATTGAGGTCGATCATTATTTACCGGCCGTTCATGCGCGAATCTTAGAGGCCAAATCCCAAATATCAGCCATTGTACAGAATCCAGAGCCCCCTACATTTTCAAATACCCTCGAGGCTCTAGACTATTCAAGCCTAGCGCTAGAGCGGGTTAGTCAGTGTTTTTTTAATCTGCTGAGTGCCGAAACCTCACAGGAGCTGCAGGCTAAAGCACAGGAAATCTCACCACTACTCTCGGCCTTTAAAAATGATGTCCTTATGGATGCTGATTTGTTCGAGAGGATCAAAAGTGTTTACGACCATCGTACATCTCTCAAATTGAATACAGAGCAAATGCGGCTTTTAGAGACAACATACCAATCATTTTGTCGTAATGGGGCATTGCTCACAGAGGAAGAACAAGAAAAAATTAGGGCCATTGATGCTGAACTGGCTAAAGCCACACTGACTTTTGGCAACAATAATTTAGCCGAAACAAATGCCTTCGATTTATGTATAGCCAATGTCGAGGAATTGGACGGACTTCCTGCAGAAGTTATTCAGCGCGCCCAGACAAAAGCGAAAGAAAAAGGCAAAAAGGGCTATCTCCTTGGGCTTGATTTTCCCTGTTATATGCCGGTGATGAAATTTGCCAAAAATCGGTCTCTTCGAAAAGAAATGTGGTTAGCCTACGGGGCCAGAGCCGCACAAAAAAATGAACAAGACAATACAAGGCTCATTAAAACAATTGTAGGCTTAAGGCAAAAAAGGGCTGAGATTTTAGGTTATGCCACCCACGCAGATTTTGTCCTTGAACAACGCATGGCAAAATCGACTCAAACTGTGTCGAATTTTTTAGAAGATTTAATTCAAAAGGCTACCCCTGCTGCGCAGAAAGAATTGGAAAGACTGAGGTCCTACGGGGCCAATCATCATGGCATTGACCGCATGGAACCATGGGACCAGGCCTTTTTGAGTGAAGGTTTAAAAAAACATTTGTACCAGTGGGATGAACAAGAAGTGAAAAATTACTTTGCCTTGGATCAAGTCTTGGAAGGTGTTTTTTTGGTGGCCAAAAAGCTGTTTGACCTGAGCTTTAAGCGTGATGTCACCATTCCAGTGTATCACGAACAAGTCAAGGCCTACAGAGTTTTGAACAAGGCCTCAGAACTGACCGCTGTATTGTATACTGACTTTCACCCTCGACCAAGCAAGCGAAATGGAGCTTGGATGACCAGCTATAAAACCCAATACAAAAAAGATAAAAAGAATCATCGGCCGCACATTTCAATCGTCTGTAATTTCACGCACCCAGACGACAATGGTTTGGCCCTATTGAGTTTTCAAGAGGTTACGACCTTATTTCACGAATTTGGTCATGCCCTTCACGGCATTTTAGCCGATACCCAATACCCCAGTCTCTCGGGAACCAATGTCGCTTGGGACTTTGTTGAATTACCCAGTCAAATCATGGAAAACTGGTGTTTTCACCAAGAAAGCCTGGATCTTTTCGCATCACATTGGCAGTCTAAAGAATCACTCCCCGAAAAGTATCTAAATCAAATCAAGGCCTTAAAATCATTTCAAGAAGGCCTCCAAACCATGCGTCAAATCGGCTTCGCCAGTTTGGATATGGCCTATCACAGCAATCGATATACCACACAAAATATTCGTGAATTTGAGCAGCAGTTACTGGCCCCAACGCAATTGCTCAAACACGAACATCCGTATTGCACAAGCACCGGGTTTTCACATATTTTTCAGGGGGGATATGCCGCGGGATACTACAGTTACAAATGGGCCGAAGTACTGGATGCAGATGCCTTCTCATTATTTGAGGAAAAAGGCATATTTGATGCAAAAACGGCCAATAGTTTTGCCAAACACATTTTGAGTCAAGGCGGCACACAAGCCCCTGAGGTGCTCTACCGACAATTCCGGGGCCGGGACCCAAAAAACGAGGCTTTGCTCAAACGAGCTGGACTGCTGCAGTCACTTACTGATTGAATAGATAATAGAGATCAAGACCGGATCAAAACGTCCATAACACACCACAAAATGGGTATGGACTCCACCCAAAACGCACTGTACCAAAATGATTGATTTGCTCGAGCGCCCAATAAAGCTATAGCACTGAAAATTAAAGCCAGGTAAAAGGCGTCTTCTGTAACACTGCCAAAGGGCATGCGCCAAAGATGTAACCCGACAACAACAATCAAAAGCATCAAGCCCATGAGTTTTGTGCGGGTCATCCCGAATTTTTGGGGCCAGGTGGGATGAGTCAGCTGATCTGTTGAGCAATCCCGAATGTCGAAGGGGATGGTCAAAACGACCACCCATAGGGTTTGCTCTAAAGCCCAGAGCCAATCTTTAATCGTTAAGGGCGCTAATGACAATCGAGGCAGAATAACCGAGACGCCACTCCAAACGACAGCAACAATCAGAATTTTAAATGCTCCAAAGCTTCTTAATGGCAAATGCGACGTCTTGGATTGGCCCTCCGATTGTGTCCATGACCAACCATCAGGTTGTGGCAATACATACCAAAGCGAAAGCAGCGAAAGTCCGAGGAATAAGAGCCACTGCGTGGCGTTGAAATTCAAAATCAAACACAGAGACAACAAACCAGCAAAATGAGCCCAAATCGGACTTTTTTTGATTACGGTCCGCAGCCCTTCAATTAGCGTGATGTTTTGTGGAATTACCCTGATGTATGTATACAGACAAATCGTGGCTAAACCAGAAAATAAAACATAGCTCCAGTCCATGGACCCATCGGATTGCCGATAGGTCATTATCACCAGAGCCATAAAGGCTATGGAGACGTGAATATTGTGCTCAACGTAAGGTCTTAAAACCGATTTTTGCAGGGACATGACCAAATATAGATA
>WTIY01000068.1 GCA_011525065.1 Flavobacteriales bacterium | reverse complement strand
CTAAGAAACAACACAATAGAATCATAAAAGAACTTCAAAAATGACTAAAGCAGACATCGTAGGTGAAATTTCAGAGAAACTCGGTTTAGAAAAAGGAGACGTACAAGCCACAGTAGAGGCATTCATGGGAGAGGTTAAGCAATCTTTGGAATCCGGTGAGAATGTTTACCTACGTGGATTTGGAAGTTTCATCATTAAAACGAGAGCCGAAAAGACAGGTAGAAATATCTCGAAAAACACAACGATCAAAATACCGGCACACAACATCCCTGCATTCAAACCCGCAAAGGTCTTTGTAGAAGGCGTTAAAGCCAACGTTAAAGTCAAATAATTATTCATAGGTTCGATAGTTACGAACTGCTAAAAGAAATACCGTATGCCAAGTGGTAAAAAACGTAAAAGACACAAGGTAGCGACGCATAAGCGCAAGAAGCGTAGACGCGCCAACCGCCACAAGAAGAAGTAATTAAATTGACTTCTAACCCCCAATGTTCTTTGACATAGAAATAAGTTCATACAATTTGCTTATTTCTGCAGGTAAATTCAAAATCAATTTCATTGATTTTGTTCCTGTGTTCAAAATTGTTTAATCCATCCCTTCCAACGCGTTTGGAATGGGATATAAATTAATAAAACGTGAACTACGAATTAATTGTTAGATCCAGTTCACAACAAGTTGATTTTGCCCTTTTAAAAGATGGAAAACTAATCGAACTTCACAAGGAAGCAGAGGACAACAAGTATTCTGTTGGAGACGTGTTTATCTCCAAAGTAAGAAAAACTGTCCCTGGTCTCAACGCCGCATTTGTCAATGTGGGTTATGAAAAAGATGCTTTTTTGCATTATCATGATTTGGGACCAAAAATTCTGTCGACTTTGGATTTCGTAAAACGTGTAAGCACAGGTAAATTAAGAAGTTACTCCTTAAAAGAATTCCCACTAAAAAAAGAGATTGATAAAAACGGCACCATTAATAATGCCTTGAAAAACAATCAATCAATTCTGGTACAAATTGTAAAGGAACCCATTTCCACAAAAGGTCCGCGCATCAGTTCGGAACTTTCGTTGGCTGGTCGCTATATCGTCTTGGTCCCTTTCTCTGACCGTGTTTCAATTTCTCAGAAAATTGAATCAAATCAAGAGAAGGAACGACTCAAAAGACTCATAAAAAGCATCAAGCCCAAGGGATTTGGCGTGATCATACGCACTGTAGCAGAGGGTAAAAAAGTAGCAGAACTGGATAGAGATTTGCAAAATCTCATGGATCGCTGGAATGCGATGTGTAAAAAGCTACGCGGGGCGCACCTCCCGAGTAAGGTGCTGAGTGAACTCAATAGAGGGGCCTCAATCATCCGTGATATGTTTAACGATTCGTTTACGGCCATACACATCGATGACGAAACCCTTTATTATCAAATAAAAGATTATGTGCAAGCCATTGCACCTAATAAGGAGAATATTGTGAAGCATTATGATGCTAAAGTGCCGATTTTTGAAAAATTCGGTATCGAAAGGCAGATTAAAACTTCATTTGGCCGAACCGTATCGGGTGCTAAAGGAGCCTATTTAGTGATTGAGCATACCGAAGCGCTTCATGTCATCGACGTCAACAGTGGCAATCGAAGCAACAAGTCCAAAACGCAAGAGGACACCGCTTTGGAAGTCAATTTATTGGCAGCAAGCGAAGTCGCCCGACAACTCCGTTTAAGAGATATGGGTGGCATCATCGTGGTCGATTTCATTGATATGGCCAAAGCCGAACACCGTAAAAAGTTGTTCAACCATCTTCGTGATGAAATGAGCGAGGATAAGGCCAAACACAAAATTCTTCCCCCCAGTAAATTTGGACTCATTCAAATCACCAGACAACGCGTTCGACCTGAGGTCAACATAAAAACGCGTGAAATCAACCCTAATTCGGTTGGTGGAGACGAGATCGAAGCCCCAATTGTTGTGGTACAGAAAATTGGCGAAGAGCTGAAAAAGCTCATCAATAAAGACTATAAAAAGATAACCTTAAACACACATCCTTTTATAGCAGCCTTTTTAACCAAAGGCTTTCCATCTGTGCGAACCAAATGGTTTTTGGAGCACAAGCAGTGGATTACAATTCAACCTAGAGATGCTTACACGTACTTAGAATATCACTTCCAAGATGAAAAAGGAAAGGATATTTAAAATTAAAACCCCTCCAGAAACGGAGGGGTTTTTTTATGCGCTGGTCTGAAGTTGATTTGCCTAAACGCTTCAAAAGTAGGTCATGCTTTTTGAGCGAATGATCTGCCGACAAAATTCATTGATTGTTTATCTTTAAGTCATGAAACAAGGCTTGCGCAGCTACACCGTCGACGAGGCAAAATTAAAATTAGAGGGCTATTGTGCCTATCAAGAACGCTCACATCGGCAAGTCGAAGAGAAGTTACGGGACATGCGCATGATTCCCGGAGCTCAAGAGGTGATCATAACGCAT
>WTIY01000051.1 GCA_011525065.1 Flavobacteriales bacterium | reverse complement strand
GTTAATGCGCATCACAGAAGAAGATTTTGATCGGGTTATCGAAGTTAATCTAAAATCGGTATTCAACATGACCAAAGCGATTCAAAGAACCATGCTCAAGCAAAGACACGGCAGCATCATCAACATGAGTTCTATCGTCGGGGTTCAGGGTAATGCGGGACAAACCAATTATGCGGCCTCTAAAGCTGGAATCATCGGTTTTTCAAAATCAGTCGCCTTAGAATTGGGATCCAGAAACATTCGATGCAACGTCATTGCACCCGGTTTTATCGAGACCGAAATGACCCAGAAATTGGATGAAGCGACCGTTCAATCATGGCGTGATGGCATCCCATTAAAACGCGGTGGTTCTCCAGAGGACATCGCCAATACCTGTCTGTATTTAGCCAGTGACCTGTCTTCCTACGTGACAGGGCAAGTCTTGCATGTAGACGGAGGAATGTACACCTAAAATAATATCCAATGGTCCTTACTGTGGATCCATTTGTTCAGAATCAATGGCTTTGGTTGTTTGTCATAGCACCCCTGTCGTTGATTTTGTCGTTTTATTTTTATCGCAGGCAAGACCTTGAGAGTAAGCCTCTTAAAGCCGTACTTGTGGGTCTTCGCGCTCTGGCTTTGATCCTTATCGGTATCCTGCTTTTGAATCCTCAGATTAAGCAAAAAAGCACCACCATTGTTAAGCCAGAATTGACCATTTTGATGGATCAGAGTCAATCCATGGGTTTGAACAACAACCTTGACTTATTTTATCAACAATGGCAATCTGACGAGCGCTTAAATCAGGCCTTTCAAATTCATTGGTATGGTTTTGGTGCGGAATCTTTTCCTCTTGAAAATTTAAATTTTGACCAAACACAAACCAATATTGGTTCTGCGGTCTCTGTATTGGATCAATCGTTGTCATCGACTAAAGGGCCAATGATTGTGCTTACTGATGGGCAACAGACCTTCGGGCCCGTATATCCTTATTATGTGCCGAATGCACGTAAACTATACCCGGTCATTGTGGGAGATACCGTTTGGCCACAGGATCTTTCCATTGAGCGTATTTCAGCCAATCCAGTGGTTCGAAAAGATCAGGCCTTTGAAGTTGAATTGCTCTTAAAAAATGTTGGCAGTAAAAAAGCCTTTGAAACTAAGCTCCAGGTCTACAAAAACGACCGTCTTATCAAATCCATGCCTGTGAGGTTTGAGCAGCAGCAAACCAGTAAGCTGGTGATTGCCGAGCTCAGCACTTTTGAAATAGGCCCTCAGAGCTTTCGTTGGACATTAGCGCCACTTGCCGATGAAAAAATGACGGGCAATAATTCAGCCGTTCTCAATGTCGAATGTCTTGAGGATCAGCGCAAGCTTTTATTGGTATATGAGCGGGCTCATCCAGACGTCGGAGCTATTTTTCGTGGGCTGAGTGCAGATCAAAATACGTCAGTTGTAAAAACCTCGCCAAATCAAGCCATAGATCAATTGAATGAGGTCGATGCGGTCATTCTGTTTGACCCCGACACTGCTTTTGATGCCTTAATGGGGCAAATCGCTGCTCAGAACATCAATACATGGCTCATTGGCGGCCCCGATACCCGATGGGATTTAATCCAAAAATACCAGCCCCTGATTCAAAAAGATGAAATAGGGGTGAGCGATGATGTCTTTTCACAGGCCGTTGAACCCTTTAGTCTATTTATAAACCCTTGGGACAAATGGGATCTTATGCCCCCTTTGCGCACAGACATAGGAGTTTTATCCATAGATGGACCCAAGCATGTGATGCTCAAAAGCAGGTTTGCTGAATCTGTCGAATCAGGTGCCCAACTGGCTTTTTTTGAGGACGGAGAGACCCGTTGGGTCCTATGGGATGGTCTGGGTGTTTGGCGATGGCGCTTGGCTGCTTATCGCATTGAACAATCCCATGTGCCCTTTGATGAATTCCTAGGTATTTTGGCAAAATATGTGAGTAAAAATAAGCCTCAAAAGACCTTGAATTTGGAATATAAAACCCTTTATCAGCAAAGGAGTACAGCCGAATTTCGCGCTCAGTATATCGATAAAACAGGGGCGCTGAATCTCAATTCTCGATTAGAACTTGTTATGAAGGATCGCGATAGCAATGGGTCAATTATTCGCCCCATGCTGCGCGATGGTAAGTCTTACCGAACAGGACTCAGTGATTTATCTCCTGGTGTTTACGACTTTAAAGTCAGGGTTTTAGACACTGATGTTCAACGTAGTGGGCGTTTTGAGATCGCCCCGGATCAAAATGAAACAGGTGTTGGTTTTGCTAAAATAGAGCCCATGCGGACTTGGGCAGAATTCAATGGCGTTAAATTAAGACACTTAACCCAGATGAATCAATTTAAACAATGGCTTGTCCAGCAGGAGGAATTTAAGCCTCGGGTTAAGGTGGTTTATGAAAATCTCGACTTTATTCGATGGTATTACGCCCTAGCTTTATTAATTTTGACAACATCGAGCG
>WTIY01000192.1 GCA_011525065.1 Flavobacteriales bacterium | reverse complement strand
TAAATACCTTATGAAAAAACATGTTTATTTATTGATAACCATTGGCTTATTAAGCGCCAATGTGGTCATGGGCCAAAAACCACAAGCTCCAAAAGACAGTAGATCTGACAGCCCAGAATTAAAAATGGATTTAAAGGCCATAAAAACAGGCATCATTACTCAAGCCCTGTCATTAACCTCAGAGCAAGCCGAGCAATTTTGGCCAATCTATCGACAATACAACGAGCAAATCATGGCCCTTAAACGCGACCAGGTGAATTCACTCAGTGATGTTCAACCAGAGGATGTAGACCAGTGGAATGATCAAAAAGTAGCCGCTACCCTGAAACAATTGCGCCAAAACAAGTTAAAAGAACAGGAATTGGTGGCGCAAATGGAAAAGGAATTGAAAAGTGTCATTTCTGACAAACAAATCCTCCAACTTCATCTGAGCGAAGAGCGCTTTAGAAGGCGATTGATCAATCGGATGAAATCCAGGCGCAATAGAATGAGAAATCAATAAAAATTCAATCGAAGAAAATAGCCAGGACCACCAGCATAAGCCACCGTGTCATTTAGAAAGCGTAGGGTATAAATCGCGGTGTCTGAAATTTGGGTCCATTTGTCCCCTTGGTTGTGACTGACCGAGAGGCCTCTGGACCCCGCTGCAATTAACCCTCTTGCTTGACTGCCTGGAATGAATCGAACGCTCGAACGATAACCCGGACCCTGCCCGGGACTTATTAATTGCCAAGTCATTCCACCATCATTTGAATACGCCTTATTGTTTGAATTATTGTCTTGATTGGACCAGTCACCGCCGTAAATGACCAGCTCGTCACGATTATGTTGATCCATGGAGAAAATTCCACGCATGGATTGACCTTGCATCAATGGGGTCTGATGAACTTGCCAAGTCCTCCCCTTGTCCTCCGACTCAAAGACACGAGCTTTAGTGCCGCCAGTGGCAATGTAGGTCATTCCTTGTTTAAGAGACATGGAACCATTACTCGCGGCAAACAGGGCTTCACCCTCATGGGTTTGAGGGAGCTCATCGCAATCCAATTTTGTCCAGTTGTCACCCCCATCGCGAGTCACAATTAACGAGAGGCATCCATCGGTAGGATCTCCAACAGCAATGCCTTCCTCTTCATTCCAAAAACCGATTGCATCGTAAAAAACACCATCTCCATGTTCCTGGTAAACCAGTTTCGCTGAGGTAATTTGATTTCCATCAAAGGTCAATCGATACAACAGAGCCGGATTGTCTATGGTAAGGGCAAAGGCATCTACACCATTATGGGCAATAGCTCTAAAATGCAGCAAACGATCCTTGTGATGCAAGACAATTTGACTGAATTCTTTACCGTTATAGACCCCTACAGTGCCCTTATTTGCCGCAAACCATATTTGGTCTTTGTTGACGACCTCAATGGCCCTTATGCTCAAATCTTTTTCCAATAATGGAATGACTTCGACGCCCTGAATAGGCTTGACTGACTCACAACCCCAATAAATCAGCCCCAAAAAGAGCATCATCAGTAACCGAAGTGTCATTTGGTTTCGTTTCATGGCGCAGTGCATTGAGACTTTAATTTGATCACATTTAATGTGTGGTAAAGTTAATTAATGAATAAGGAATGCTACCTTTGGACCCCAATAAATTGCCCATGCGCCTGCACCGTAATTTGGTATTCGCCACCATCGATAGCCTTCACAGCATTTTTAATGAGCAAAAGCCTGCAGATAAGGTTTTGCGCTCAGTGCTCAAACGCGATAAGCGCTGGGGGTCACGCGATCGCAGTTTTATCGCCGAAACGACCTATGACATTGTACGATGGAAGCGACTCTATCAGGAAATTGCTGAGGTTAAGCCTCCTTTTGATCGAGACAATCTTTTTAGACTTTTTGTGGTCTGGGCCACCCTCAGAGGAATCCTCCTTCCCGACTGGAAACAGTTTGAGGGTAAACCCACTCGAAAAATTAAAGGCCGTTTTGATGCCTTATCTAAAGTCAGGGTGCTGCGTGAGTCCATTCCAGATTGGTTGGATGCATTAGGCCTCGAGGCTCATGGTAAAGAACAGTGGACTAAAGAATTGCATGAGCTAAATCGTCAGGCAGAAGTCGTCTTACGCACCAATACGCTTAAAACCAGTAGAAAAGACCTGGCTCAAATCCTAAAAGTCGAGGAAATCGATACTAAACTGGCTGGGGAAACACCCGAGGGATTGATTTTGACACAACGCAGTAATGTCTTTACGACCTCAGCGTTCAAGTCAGGACTCTTTGAGGTCCAAGACATCAACTCCCAACGTGTGGCCCACTATGCTCAAGTGAAGCCGGGCATGCGTGTGATCGATGCATGTGCTGGGGCCGGTGGTAAGTCCCTGCACCTGTCAGCACTTATGGAAAACAAAGGGCAAATTATCGCTTTGGATATTTTTCAAAATAAATTAGAAGAGCTCAAACGCCGTGCCCGAAGAAATGGAGCACACAACAT
>WTIY01000134.1 GCA_011525065.1 Flavobacteriales bacterium | reverse complement strand
ATTTTGGACCAGGAGCTCAGGCCTTGTCCTGTACTGGAAAAGGAACCATTTGTAATATGGGTGCAGAAATTGGTGCCACAACTTCCACATTTGGTTATGATGAGTCCATGGAGCGCTATTTGCGTGCCACCGGAAGAGATCAGGTGGCGGATTTGGCCAATAGCATAAAAGACGATTTAACGGCAGATCCGGAGGTCTATGATAATCCAGAGGCTTACTTTGACCAAATCATTGATATTGATTTATCTCAGTTAAAGCCGCAATTAAACGGTCCGTTTACCCCAGATCTAGCTACAGAGGTTGGGACGATGACCCAAAAGGCCCAAGAGAATGATTGGCCGCTTAAAGTCGAGTGGGGTCTTATCGGGTCTTGTACAAATTCTTCATACGAGGATTTGTCTCGAGCAGCTTCAATCGCCCAACAGGCCTTAGATAAAAAATTGAAAACTAAAGCAGAATTTGGCATTAATCCAGGATCTGAGCAAGTGCGTTTTACCGCTGAGCGCGACGGTTTACTGTCAATTTTTGAACAGCTAGATGCCAAAATTTTTACCAATGCTTGTGGACCTTGCATAGGTCAGTGGGCCAGATATGAAGATCCCAAAAATGCCCCTAAGAATTCAATCGTACACTCGTTCAATCGGAATTTTGCTAAAAGAGCGGATGGCAATCCTAATACCCACGCCTTTGTGGCCTCACCGGAGCTTACTGCGGCCATAGCCATTGCTGGACGATTGGATTTTAATCCATTGACCGATACCCTGATCAATGAAGAGGGCCAAGAGGTCATGCTTGACGAGCCGACAGGATGGGAATTACCACCAAAAGGCTTTGAGGTTCAGGATAATGGATTTATTGCTCCTGAAGAAGATGGCAGTCATGTCGAAGTGGTGGTGGCCGATGATTCAGATCGTTTGCAGCTCTTAACCCCCTTTGTTCCGATTACGGATGAAAACGTTCAGCAGATGCGACTTTTGATCAAGGCAAAGGGCAAATGTACCACAGATCATATTTCTATGGCAGGGCCATGGTTGCGTTATCGCGGGCATTTAGACAACATTGCGAACAACACATTGATCGGCGCAGTGAATGCCTTTAACGATCAAACCAATTTTGTAAAAAATCAATTGACCGGTGAGTACGGTGCTGTTCCAGAGACCCAAAGAGCATATAAGAATCAAGGTATCATGACTCTCGTTGTGGGAGACCACAATTACGGGGAGGGTTCATCTCGCGAACATGCCGCCATGCAGCCACGTCACTTGGGGGTTGCTGCCGTCTTGGTGAAATCATTTGCGCGCATCCATGAGACCAATTTGAAAAAACAGGGGATGCTGGCTTTAACCTTTGCACAGGAATCAGATTACGACCTCATAAAGGAAGATGACATCCTTAGCTTGATTGACATCGAGAACTTTGCGCCTGGACAAGCCTTAACCCTTTTAGCAAAGCATGCAGATGGCAGTACAGATGAGATAAAAGTCAATCATTCCTATAATGCACAGCAAATAGAATGGTTTAGACATGGCTCAGCCTTGAATTTAATCAAAGCTCAAAATAAGGCTTAATCCTAGCACGTAGAGATTTAGAATTAAATGGGTCCTTGCTGAGGTCTAGGATCAGCCGCTACGGTTCAAGAAAGGCTTGAATTTGCTCTATATCACTGGCTTGAGTCAAATCGGGTACATGTTCCTTCACATTGACCACTTGAAACTTTATACGGGCCGTATTCAGCATGATGGTTACGGCTTTGGGCAATTCTTTTTCCAATCTCTCTGGATGCATTGGGCATTGTATTAGGGCAGGCCAAAGATCCAAGCCGTAGAATTTCCACAAATTCATGCTGACTAATAAATTGGATTGCTGAGATAAAATTCTTTGTGATGTCTGCTCGTCTGGTTTTTCAATAAGATCCATAAGTTCGCCGGACACTCCAGTACTCAATAGAGCAAAACTCTTTATTTTCTCCAGAGAAAATTTCAGGCCTGATCGATGATAACCAATTAAGGCATTTGGTGTTTTGGCGCATCGTAGCAGATTAATCGCCCTCTTTGAATAAACATTATCCCCGTTGCAGACCATGAATTCCTGCTGTTTCAATTCTGGAAATTGAGTCATACACTGATAGAGTGCATCTGCTGTTCCTAGCGGCTTTTCCCTTGAATCAGGGACATGCTGATAAGCGAATTCAATCGATAGGTTTTTTGTGGTTTCATGGCTCTTGGCCGAATTTAAATGGGATTTAAACCCTGATCCAGGTGGTTGAATCACAAAAATAATACGTTTGACTTGGGCCAGTGCCGCTTGCTCCATGAGCAAATGAATGACCGTTCTTCCTTGAGAATCTAATGGTATCAATCCTTTATGGCGTTTGTCTAATAAGGCTTTACCCAGTTGTGATTCCAAATCCGAAGCTGTCATGGCTTCGAGTGATTTTTTCATTCGAGAAGAAGCCCCTGCAGCCAATATAATTAAGGTGTCGGTCATGAATTAAATTTATGATTGAGTATGATGACAAGCCCGATCAATGTTTACGGGATAAGCAGCCTTGGCGCCCTGAGCTACTAAAGTTTCACATAGGACTTTTTGGTCTTGTTCGGGGACCAATAAAATGCTACAACCGCCATGACCTGAGCCAACTATTTTTCCGCCAAATGCCCCATTGGATTCTCCGAGTTTCATCCAATGATCAATCGACGGATGTGAAACTTCGAGCGATTGACTTAAAACGCCATGGTGTTCACTCATTAATTGACCCAATTTTTTTTGATCTGGTTGATCTGATCTCAGGTGTTCATGTGCTTTTTGTGTGATCAGGTGATTGCGAATGGCTGCTTGAGCAAAGGGCCTTAATTCCTTGGTGGTGGCTGTAATGACCGATTTCAAATCGTCACCACTGGCCAGATTGAGCTCAAATCCAGGGTGCTTCATACGGATATGGTCAAAGGCTTTGGTGGTGTTGTCTTTAACTGATCCAATGGTCGAAAGGGTTTCTTTATTTATGCCCGACTCAATTAAGATCATACACAATTTCGGTATGGGTAACGAATGTACCCTAATGTCACTTCCAGTTTCAATAAAGACCAAGCCGCCGTGGGCAATGGTGTATTGATCCATTTGTCCTCCTGGACTGCGATGTTCTAAAACCTCAGCTTCAAAGGCCATTCGGGCCAACAGGTCCGGGGGTGCTGGCTGGCCATCACCAAAGGCCAAGGTGAGTGCATACAGCCAACCCACCATCAAAGCTGATGAACTGGAAACCCCAGCGTTGATTGGTATGTCACTGGTAATGGACACGTTTAATCCGTGTTTTACGCCATACCCATGGCGAGCCGCTACGCGTAATCCTGCTCGAAAAAAGTCAATGGAATCCTTTGTTTCATAAACATTTGAGGGGTCAAATGGAATGCGTAGTGATGCATCTAAATCCAATAATTGAAAATCGATATGGTGTGCTTCTATTTTCGAGACACTTAAATGAAGAAAGCGATTAATCGTGGCTGCAATAACCGGTAACCCCAGATAGTCCTGATGATCCCCATACAGACAAACACGCGCTGGACTATGTACGACAAAATCAACCATCCTTAATGCGCTCCGTAAACTGTTTTCATCCAATCCACTGGCGCTCTTTTTATCCAATTGCCCCGGGTAAAATCAGGAAAATCTTGAGGTTCTCCCTCATGAGCAATGGATCGGCCTGAAAGTGGGGTAACGGCACTCCATGCTGCCGCATCATAGGCATCCAGTGGTGGGGCCACTTTATTGATGGCCGATCTTACGAAGGCTTGCAAGACAAAAAAGTCCATGCCTCCATGGCCAGCTCCGGTAGCCAATTCTCCGTATTGTTGCCACAGTGGGTGATCGTATTCTTTAAGCCAAGGAGTGGCATTATCCCAACGATGAGGATGTTCTGCACGATCCTCCACATAAATTCTATTGCCATCCACCTCCCAGAGGCCTTTGCTGCCTTGTACTCTAAAACCGAGGGAGTAAGGTCGAGGAGAGTTGCAATCGTGGGTCACAATTATGGTTTCGCCTTTTGTGGTTTCAATCATTGAGGTGATGACATCTCCTTGGGCAAATTTAAGTTTGGCATTGGGATGATCTGGTCCTCCAACACGGACGATATAATTGTGCAGTCCCACACCTTTAGTGGCCATAGACGTAATGCTCTTCAAGCGATTGCCTCGATTGATATCGGCCATTACAGCGATGGGCCCTAGTCCGTGTGTTGGATATACATCAGCATTGCGCAACAAACTGTGTTGGGTACGCCAAGCGGATTCTGAAATTCCCTTATCGCCAAACTCTGCTCCTAAACCATAAGGGGTTTTGCCGTCGTTGAATTTTACAAAACGTAAATCGTGTTGGTAACCACAGCGAAAGTGCAGCAGTTCACCAAAGACATCTTGTTTGACCATATTGAGCACGGCCATAATGTCTCGGCGGTAACAAACATTTTCCAAAATCATTAAATGACTTCCGGTCTCCTCGTGAACATTGACTAAATCCCAACACTCCTCAAGGGTGTTTGCCGCGGAAACCTCCAGTCCGGTATATTTTCCTGCCCTCATGGCATCCTTAGCCATGGTTGTATGCCATAACCAAGGGGTAGAAATGATGACGGCATCAACGGATTCCATGTCCAGAAGATTGCGATAATCGTAATCGTTTTTCTGAAATACGCTAGGAGTCTTTTGGCCAGCCTTTGACATCATCTCAAGGGCAATTTCAATGCGTTTTGGATCGACATCACATAGGGCGATGACCTCGCAGTCTGACCGGAGCAAAAGGTTGTTTAAATGATTGGTTCCACGTAGACCGACGCCGATTAAACCTACACGTAGTTTTTCTTCTGTACGCTCACTAACGACATTTAAACTCCAACCTGGTAAGGTTGAGAATGCTGCGCCAGCCAGCGCTGTATTTTTGACAAAATCTCTTCTTGTGGTCATGGGTTGTGTTTTGCACTAAAATAGGTTTTTTTTACTCATTTTTTACAGATCGTGGGTGCTATGTTAACCGGCCATGACCTGACCAATGATTGCCTGGATGAATCTGTAGGGTTCAAGCTGACGTCCTTTTAGATTTCAGTATCTTTGAGGCGCTTGGGAGACTGACCCAATTTCAAAGTCAAAATCAGATCAAGATGGATTCAAAATTATTGCTTGAAAAAATAAACGCCCATTGCAAAGGGACCCTCATGGAGACGCTCAATATCGAGTATGTCGCCATTGATCAAAATTCTATGACCGCAAAAATGCCCGTCAACGAATCGGTTTTTCAACCCGACGGAGTCCTACATGGCGGCGCTACCTTGGCTTTGGCAGAGAGTGTGGGTAGTGCTGCGGCACAAGTGCTTATCGGGGAGGGCAAGGCTCAAATAAGAGGTCTTGAACTCTCAGGAAATCATGTGAAAAGTGTGCGGACTGGTTACGTCTGGGCAAAAGCCACTGTTCTGCATCGAGGCAGGACAACTCAGCTCTGGCAGGTTCATGTGACCGATGATCAAGGGGCCTTAGTCAGCGTGGTAAAGTTCACGACCATGATTTTAAATCAGGGGTAGGTGATTGATTTGGCTCATATCATTCAGGAGCATTGTTCCCAAAAATGGACCATGTTATGCTATGTGCTCCCTGGCGAAGACCGAATTAACTGCTGGTTTTCTTTTGGTCGACCCCTAAGAAATGACCCCACGGGGATGACTTTTTGTATCCAGCCGTATGATCGCGACACGCCCTTAGAGATTTGGTCTGAGTCAAATTTTGAACGTCATCAAATCGACTTCAAAGAACTGATCAGTTTAAAAAATATGCCCCCCCAATCCGCCCCGAAACCTTGGTGGGAGTTATGCTCGCTGGAGGAAGGACGTTCCCACAAATCCATGGTGAAGACCGCTTTAAATTCTATTGATTCAGGAGTTATGGATAAAGTGGTCCTTGCACGCACCAAATCAATCGGTTTACAGCAGGTGCATTGGCTTGAATTCCTAATTCGCCTAGTGACTGCAGATCCTCGGAGTTTTAGGTATGTATTGAATCATCCCGATTGGGGTGTTTGGTCGGGCGCCACACCAGAGACTTTGATCCAATCCGAAAACGATCAATTTAATACCATGGCTTTGGCCGGAACCCGTTGGCAAATAGACCAGGGATGGCCTGAATGGACCGATAAGGAATATGAGGAGCATCGATGGGTGGTGCAGGAAATACTTCAGTCCATTGAATCTGAGGCGCATTGTGAAACCGGAGATTTAACCAATCACGAATTAGGCCAAATGCAGCATTTGCGTACCGATATTTTTGGGGTCATCAAACCAGGATCAAGCGGCTTGCAGTTGGCCCAATGTCTTCATCCCACCCCCGCTGTATGTGGTTTTCCCAGAGAATCAGCAAATGGTTTTATCCAAAATCATGAGTCATTCGATCGAGAACTCTATGCGGGCTTTTTGGGTTTTTGGAATCCTGAGGGCAAAACCACCCAATTATTTGTAAACCTACGCTGTCTTAAATGGTCAAACGGTCACGTTCACTTGTTTGCTGGTGGGGGCATAACGCGTGATTCTGACCCTGAGCATGAATGGATTGAGACCCAAAGAAAAATGAGCACCATGGGTCATGTTATTGCCCCATTTATTGAATAGAGGTCATTGCCTTTTGTATCTTTGTGCCCAATGGATTATTCCTGTCATACTTTATCCCATTTGGTGGTGCAACACTGTCTCTCGGCCGGCGTTGAAACCGTGGTCATTTCGCCAGGATCGCGCAATGCGCCACTGGTTATGGACTTTCAGGCTTATGCTGGTTTTAAGTGTTACAGCATAGTCGATGAGCGAAGCGCTGGGTTTTTTGCCCTCGGAATAGCGCAACAGTCGGGTCGTGCTGTGGCCCTGGTTTGTACCTCAGGCAGTGCTCTTGTGAATTATTTTCCAGCAGTGACAGAAGCCTATTACAGTCAACTGCCACTAATCGTTATTTCGGCAGATCGCCCTGAGGAATTGATTGATCGGGGAGAAGGACAAACCATAAAGCAAAAAAATATATTTGGAGGTCATGTTTTGGGTCAAACCAATTTATCGAATCAAGACTCAAATTTAAACTCAGCCTCTGAATCTTTGGGCAAAACAATCGGTAAAGCCTTTGCGGGCCGTGGACCGGTTCATATCAATGTTCCAATGGATGAGCCCTTGTATGAAAAAAGTCATCGACCCATGGATTTTGGGACAATGATTGCCAAACACCTGGTCATGCCCAGTCCATCATTATTGGATGAGTCTTATGTCGCGGATCGAATAAAGCAGTATCACGCTACCCCTAAGAAGATGATCATGATTGGGGCGATGGCCCCGGGCAGAGTCAATGCAGATTTAATGGAAATCTGGCAAAGCGATCCATCTGTTATCGTGCTTACCGAGACTTTGGCCAATGCACATCACCCTGAATTCATCTCTGGAATTGACCAGACCATAACCCACATGACTGAGGAGCAACAGGTCGATTTGAAGCCTGATTTGCTGATTACCATGGGTGGAATGATTGTCTCAAAACGCATCAAAAAGTTGCTGCGGGCTATGGAGATACAGGAGCATTGGCATTTGGGTCCAGAGCGACCGAACGACACTTTTTTTGCCCTCAAACACCACCTTGATGCAGCGCCGAATGATTTTTTCATGAAGTTGGCCCAAACCGATCCAATTGAGGAGTCCGAGAGTAGCTTTAAGCAAGATTGGCTCGATTTGCGTGAGCGGCGTATGAGCGGTCATCGGGATTTTCTCAGTCAATCTTCGTTTTGTGATTTGAAAGTTCATGAAGCACTGGCACTAGCACTACCCAATAACATTCAGCTTCAAATTGCCAACAGCGCAAGCATTCGATATGCTCAATTGTTTCCAGCCAATGCCACCCACGAGATTTTTTGCAATCGAGGGACCAGTGGAATAGAAGGAAGTACCAGTACTGCTGTGGGAGCGGCAGTGGCTAACCCTAAGCCCACAGTACTTATCACAGGTGATTTGAGTTTCTTTTATGACATCAATGCGCTTTGGCAGAACCACACGCCAAATAATTTCCGCATTATATTAATCAATAATCAGGGCGGAGGAATCTTTAGAATTCTACCTAAAGCAAAAAGCATTAAGCCATTTGAAACCTATTTGGAAACGCCGCATCAGAGAAATGCTGTTTTAATGGCCAAAGAATTTGATTTTAATTACCTCAGTGCACATGATCAGTCGAGTTTAACGGAGGCCTTGGATGCTTTTTTTAGCACCCAGGATGCCGGCCCTCAAATTCTCGAAATATTTACGCCAAAGCAGGACAACGACTTGATTTTAAATCAATACTTTGACCATTTGGATCAAATGGCCACCCCACATTTAGTCACGGACAAAAGCAACCAATGAATCTTGGGCAATACAATAGTTTAAGCATCTTGCGCGAGACCGATCCCGGTTTATTTTTAGGGGATGAACAGGGCAATGAGGTCTTGTTGCCTCACAAATACAAACCCGAGCAATACGAAATTGGGCAGCGACTTGAGGTATTTGTTTATCTGGACAATCAACAGAGACCGATTGCCACAACTCAAGAACCCTATGTCACCTTGAATCACTTTGCTTATTTGCGTTGTTGTGAGGTGAATCACCATGGCGCTTTTATGGATTGGGGACTGGTGAAACAACTTTTTGTTCCCTTTCGTGAGCAAGCGCGCCCCATGAAATCAGGGCATTGGTATGTGATTTATTTATACTTGGACCCTAAGACAGACCGATTGGTTGGATCGAGTAAAACCAATCGATTCTTGTCTCAAGAAGGCATGTCGCTGAAGAAATTTGATGCTTGTGAAATTTTAGTGACCCATTTGACCGAAAAAGGAGCCAATGTCATCATCAATGAGCGGCACCAAGGTTTAATTTACATCGATGATATTTTTGAGGACATCCGCTCAGGAGATCGTTTGACCGCTTATGTGAAAAAGGTTCGAGATGACAATAAGGTAGACATCGTTTTACAGCCTTTGGGTTACAAGAGCATTGAGCCCAATGCAGAGTACATTTTACAGGAGTTGGAGGCCGCTGGAGGATTTTTACCCCTGAGTGACCACAGCACACCTGATTTAATTCGTCAAGAATTGGGAATGAGTAAGAAATTGTTCAAAAAGGCCATTGGATTTCTCTACAAAGAAAAGCGCATTACCATTGCAG
>WTIY01000115.1 GCA_011525065.1 Flavobacteriales bacterium | reverse complement strand
AAAACGTAACATCAAGTGTAAGGTTGCCGACAACGGCATGGATGCCATAAAATTAGTTGAGACCAACGACTTTGATGTCGTACTCATGGACATCCATATGCCGGGCATCAGCGGTATCGAGGCCACCCAGGAAATAAGAAAATTCAAACCTCAACTTCCAATCATCGCCCTGACTGCGGTAACAATTGAAGAAAACCTGGATGAATTTTACCGCGTTGGATTCAATGAAATTATTCCTAAACCCTTCAAAACAGAAGAGTTTTTTGAGAAAATTCACCGCAGCCTAACTCAAGATATTTCAGCTGAATAAAGCCCTGTGATGGGCCACACGTCGAAGGATCTCCAAATCGAAAGCCTCCTGGGTTTGATGCACGAACTTCATCTTTATCGGCCAATAGTAAATGGCGTGTTTGTCTAAGGCCTGGCCCAATCGCTGATAATCTTTTTCTGTGGTCAAAATGACCTCTTGTTGGCCTAGAACCTCAAGTTCTTGAGGCTTAAAATTGTGATGGTCTGGATAGGCAAAATGTTTGAAATGAGCCCCGCGTCGCTGGAGCTCCTTTACCATCGGGTCTGGGTTGGCAATTCCCGTAACCAAAACAAAAGGCAGGGACAAAAATGACTGCATTTGGGGTTGATCATTGGCCGAGATACAGTATTCTGCATAGTCAATGGTACTGGCGTAATGACTTTGATGTGGTTGAAGTTGAAGCTCGTGTTGTCGCTGATTTAACTCAGCATAGGACAGTTCTGACGGGCATTTTGTCGTCACGATAAGATCAGCGCGGCGGGCTCCAGAGGGCCATTCTCTTAAACGACCCCACGGTAGGACCTGATCTCTGTGATAAGACCCATTATAGGGGTTCAACAAAATGTTGATTACGGGTTTAACGTATCGGTGCTGAAAAGCATCATCGAGTAAAATAACTTCGCACTGGTCTTTAATGGCCTTTATGGCCTTGACTCGGTCAGCACAAACCACCACCATCGCCTGAGGAAATTTTCGCTTGAATTGTAACGGCTCGTCACCCACCTGATGCGCTGAATGTTCAGGGCTTACCTGAATCATTCCCTTGGTCGATCGTCCATACCCCCGGCTGATTACCCCCACGACATATTCTCTGGCCAACAACTCAATGAGGTATTCGATCATCGGTGATTTTCCGGTACCACCAACGCTTAAATTCCCAACCGAAATAACAGGAGTTTCAAAAGACTCAGAGGTCAATATACCACGATCAAAGGCCAAATTACGCAGCGCCAGTATGCTGCCGTAGAGTAGTGAAAATGGGGCCAAAAGTCGCTTCATGTTTGGTCTTGACATCCCTAAATTAACGGGGCCGAGTACAACGAAAGTATACTTTTTTATCTTTACGGTAAAATTTTACCCATGCAGGTAGCTGACGTACTGAATTTATTGGATCAGTGGGCCCCTTTGGCATACAGTGAAGAATTTGACAATACTGGACTTTTGGTAGGATCCCCGAATGCAGAAGTCACAGGAATCATGGTATGCCTTGACGCTTTAGAATCCGTTGTGCAGGAGGCCATCGACAAAGATTGTAATTTGATCGTGAGCTTTCATCCGATCATCTTTTCCGGTCTAAAATCACTCAGTCCGAATGACCATGTCACTCGATCAGTAACTAAAGCCGTCATTCATGACATCGCCATCATCGCAGTGCATACAGCTCTGGACAATTTACCTACAGGGGTGTCAGGCACCATGGCTAAAGTTTTAGGACTGCAAAACACTCAAGTCCTTTTGCCAAAAACAGGAGTCATGCACAAACTTGTGACCTACGCGCCATCAAAGGTAGCAGATCAGGTCCGAGAGGCCCTATTTTCGGCTGGCGCCGGAGCACTTGGCCTGTACGAACAATGCAGCTTTAACACAGAAGGTTTAGGTACATTTTTTCCTAAAGATGGCGCAAAGCCTGCTGTAGGTGAAACGGGCCAAAGGCATAGCGAACCGGAGACCCAAATACAGGTCAGTTTTTTGAGTCATCAAAAATCGGCAGTCCTCAAAGCCTTAAAAACAGTACATCCCTATCAGGAAGTGGCTTTTGACCTGATTGAATTGAGTCAAGGTTGTCCAGAGATCGGTATGGGCTTAATCGGGGATCTGCCCAAATCAATCTCTGTAGACGGATTACTGGCCCAGCTAAAAAAGGACTTTAATTGTGGCAGCATCAAACACAGCCTAAATAATGGTCAACAAATATCTAAGATCGCCGTTTTGGGCGGCAGCGGCAGCTTCGCCATCGATCGAGCCAAACAATTAGGGGCCCAGGCATACATCACGGCCGATTTGAAATATCACGATTTTTTTAAAGCATCTGAGGATTTCATCTTAATGGACATTGGCCATTACGAAAGTGAACAATTCACAAAAGACCTAATAGTTGAGTACCTTAGCAAAAAAATTACTAATTTTGCACCCGCCTTGCCCACCATCAAGGTGCTTAAATCGAACGTAAAGACC
>WTIY01000251.1 GCA_011525065.1 Flavobacteriales bacterium | reverse complement strand
CACACGAATGCCGTCACTGCCCTTGGCGATATTACCGTAATCAATGGTTTCAGACTTAAATTCTATTTTGGCTTGAGCATTTGACAAAAAGCTTACGCCAAACAACATCATCAGGACAATTAATTTTTTCATGGGTAAGGGTTTAAAAGACTAAGTTATTGAACTTTTAATCAATGAGCAAAATGCGCGGCTTACTTTTATAATCTTTAACTTATAACTACTTTTGCCCTCTGGCGTTACAAAAATTACACCACCATGTCTGGAGTTGGCAAATACAATGCAAATGCGGTCGAAAATCACTGGTATGATTACTGGATGAACCACGGTTATTTTCACAGTGAGGTGGATGACAGAACCCCTTACACCATTGTGATTCCCCCTCCAAATGTGACCGGTGTCTTACACATGGGGCACATGCTCAACAATACCCTTCAGGACGTATTGATTCGCCGTGCAAGACTCAAAGGGTTTAATGCGTGTTGGGTACCGGGTACGGATCACGCTTCTATCGCCACTGAGGCTAAAGTGGTGGCCAAGCTAAAAAGTGAGGGCATCGAAAAGTCCGATTTGAGTCGCGAGGAGTTTTTAGAACACGCCTGGGCATGGACCCACAAACACGGTGGAATCATTTTAGAGCAGCTCAAAAAACTCGGCGCCTCCTGTGATTGGGAGCGCACGAAATTCACCATGGATGAGGACCTCTCTGAATCGGTGATTCAAGTATTCATTGACCTGTACCAAAAAGGTTTGATTTATCGCGGATACCGCATGGTAAACTGGGACCCCGAAGCCAAAACCACCTTGAGTGATGAGGAGGTGATTCATCAGGAACGTCAGGGCCACCTATACTACATCAATTACACCGTCGTGGATTCAGATCAAAAGGTTTTAATCGCGACCACCCGACCCGAAACTTTATTGGGCGATACGGCTGTCTGTATTCACCCAGAAGATCCTAGATACGCTCATTTGAAGGGCAAAAAAGTGGTGGTGCCCATTTGCGGGCGTGAGGTGCCCATAATCGAGGACGAGTACGTGGCTATGGATTTTGGTACAGGCTGTTTGAAAGTGACCCCGGCTCATGACGAAAACGACAAAACTTTAGGAGAAAAGCATCAGTTAGATGTCATCGATATTTTTAACGATGACGCGACCTTAAACCAGCACGGCCTGCACTACCAGGGTCAGGATCGCTTCGCTGTGAGAAAAGCCATTGTTAAAGAACTTGAGACCTTAGGGTGTCTTGAAAAAGTTGAAACCCATACCCATAAGGTGGGTACCAGTGAGCGTACAGGCGCCGTAATCGAGCCAAAACTCAGTGATCAGTGGTTTTTAAAAATGAAAGACCTGGCTCAGCCAGCCTTAGACGCTGTGTTAAATAAAGACGTGGCTTTGGTCCCTGAAAAATTCGTCAATACTTATCGTCATTGGATGGAAGGGGTTCGCGACTGGAACATTTCTCGTCAATTGTGGTGGGGGCATCAAATCCCTGCCTATTACTACGGTTCGGGCCGAGAAGATTTTGTGGTAGCCGCCACTGAACAAAAGGCCCTTGAGCTGGCCCGTGAGGCTTCTGGAAATCCTTTATTGAGTATCGAAGATTTGACTCAAGATCCAGACGTTCTGGACACCTGGTTTTCTTCATGGCTTTGGCCCATTAGTGTTTTTGACGGGATAAGACATCCCGAAAATCAGGAAATCAATTACTATTATCCGACCAATGATTTAGTAACGGCACCAGAAATTCTGTTTTTCTGGGTGGCCCGAATGATTATCGCTGGTTACGAATATCGCGGAGCACGACCTTTTGAGCACGTTTATCTCACGGGAATTGTGCGCGACAAGCAGAGACGTAAAATGAGTAAGTCTTTGGGGAATTCTCCGGATCCATTGGAACTGATCAAGCAATATGGCGCTGATGGTGTGCGCGTGGGTATGCTGCTGAGCTCACCTGCAGGTAATGATTTGATGTTTGATCAAGATTTATGTCAGCAGGGTAGTGGTTTTGTCAATAAGATTTGGAATGCCTTTAGATTGGTGTCGGGTTGGGAGACTTCCAGCGATATTGCCATGAGTCCAAGCGATCAAAAGGCCATCGAATGGTACGGACACAAATTCCAGTCGGCTTTAAATGAAATCGAAGATCATTATTCAAAATACCGCATTTCAGATGCCTTGATGACCACATATAAACTCATTTGGGATGATTTTTGTTCTTGGTTTTTAGAATGGATCAAACCTGAATACGGAAAAGCGATCAGTCAAGAGACATACCTTAAAATCATCGGTTTGTTTGAGGATAACCTCAAAATATTGCATCCATTTGTGCCTTTTGTCTCTGAGGAGATTTGGCAAAATTTAACCAAAAGAACGCCTGATGAGGCTTTAATTATTGCCTCATGGCCAAAGCTTGAGCAGCCGGATGAGGACCTGATCAACTCTTTTGAGCACACTAAAGAAGTGGTGTCGGGCATTCGAGCCTTACGTAAGGAGAAGAATATTCCCTTTAAGGATGCCGTCGCACTGACCATTAATGATGTCGCCCAGATAGGCGATTATTTTGAAGCAGCCGTTATTAAATTATGTCACCTGAGTGATATAAATTACAGCGACCAAGCGCCAGATGGTGCTCAGAGCTTTAGGGTGGCCAGCAATGAATACTTTATTCCTGTAGTTGGTCATGTGGATTTGGACGAGGAACGCAAAAAACTCACTCAAGAATTGACCTACACCGAGGGGTTTTTGAAAAGCGTACAAGCCAAACTGAGCAATTCGCGTTTTGTGGATAACGCCCCTGAGGCAGTTGTGGATTCAGAGCGTAAAAAAGAAGCTGACGCGATGGCCAAAATAAAGACCCTTAAAAGTGCTTTGGCGGCTTTAAATAAATCCAGTTGAATCCCGTTGAGGTCATCAATTCTCCTGATCTAAGCCCTCGCTGTTTCGGTAGATAAAATAATTCTTAGTCGTCTCGATGTATCGGGCCTTGGCCTGTTTTTGAGTCAGGTTTTTGGCTTGAAACAAGGCATTCGTTTTAAAGGCATTGATCAATGGCTTACCCCCTCGTGGGCCATCTTTGTCTCGAGTAGCAATTTTGTAATAAGCGTATAATTTTAGCAGTATATCGGCTGGAAAAGGTTCCAAGTGTTGGCTCACCATTGTGACGGCCTGCTTAAATTCTCGATCTAGGGTTTTATCGTCCACCGGCCAAAACACTCAGTCCTCCTTTAACCACATCGTTCAGTTGAACACTAACGGGCGTATTTAAGGGCAAATAAACATCGACTCTAGACCCAAATTTAATGAAGCCGCTGTCCGCCGTTTGCTCGACTACGGCCTGTTGCTCAGCGTAATTCACAATGCGCTTGGCTAGGGCCCCCGCGATCTGGCGAAACAAGACCGGTCCAAATTCCGTGCTATCCACTACTACAGAGGTTCGCTCATTTTCCAAACTGGCCTTGGGGTGCCATGCCACCAGATATTTTCCCGGATGATATTTACTGTACAGTACTTTTCCGCCCACAGGATAACGGGTCACGTGGACGTTCAGGGGGGACATAAATACTGAAATCATCAAGCGCTTATCCTTGAAGTACTCGGGTTCATGGACCTCTTCGATCACGACTACCTTTCCGTCAACTGGTGATAAAACAACTTGATCATTGGGTTTGAAGTTGCGCTTTGGATTGCGAAAAAATTGAAGGATTAAAATCAAAAACACAAAACCAAGCCCCCATAGACTGTACTTCAGCCAAAGCGTGGCCACAAAGTAATGGGTCAATAAAAACAATCCAGTCACCCCAATAAAGGTCAGGGCAATGATCTTCGAACCTTCTTTATGAAACATATTCAACGAGTTGTAACAAACAGTAAACAAAAGGACTCACAAAAATGATGCTGTCCAAACGATCGTAAATTCCACCGTGACCTGGCAGTAGGGCGCCGCTATCCTTGACTTGGGCCTTTCGCTTAAATTTAGATTGAACTAAATCGCCAAGAGTGCCAAAGACCGAAATAAGCAAAGACAGGATCAACCATAGTTCGAGACTTTGGGACTCAAAATAACGCGACATCATCCATGCTGCCAAAAGGCTACCCAAAACACCCCCTAAGGTGCCTTCTATCGTCTTTTTAGGGGAGACGTGCTCCATTAATTTGTGGCGACCAAAATTCACCCCAACCAAATACGCCATGCTGTCGTTTACCCAAATCAGAATAAAAACGCCAGCGATTAAGTTCAAATCAAAGGCACCGTGAATTTGTGGAATGAGTCCCATGGTGATCACCCCAATCATGATGTAAAATACCATCAAGATGTATTTGCGTTCCAATCTCTGATGCGACATGAATTCCAAAAGACTAAAAATCAGGTATGTATTCATTAGGGCACCCAGCACGCCGATGACCAGATCCAACCATTGTGGAAAAATATCTTGATGAACCCCGATGAAGAGCATTAAGAAAATGGCGTAGGGCAGTAAACTTTTTATTTGTACCAGGCGCTGAAATTCAAAAAGCGTCAGTAGCCCAAAACCGGCCGTGAGCATGAGGTAGTAAAAAGGGTCTGCATACATGGCGAACAAGATCAGCGTCATGTAGATCAAACCAGAAATGCTACGCACCAATAACTCTCTCATGTTGGTCGGTTGATTTTAATGCTTTTTTAAAATGAAAAAAATGCTCTGTAAGGCATGGTTACAGGGCACTTTACAAATCTTCCATCAGCAGCAAATATAAGTTTTTTGTGCTACTTCCATAACTCATGAAATCTTTTTCATTTTCGGATTCAAAGTCTTGGATGGTGGTGATGTTTGAGGGAATGGATTTATTGCTGCGACTTTTGATCAGTTGAAGGCCCTCACTAATGGTTTCAACCAGTTGGCTTGTAGTGGCAAAAATCACGATATTGGCGGGTAATTCACTGAGCTTTTTTTCTTTGATTTGCTTGGAGCACAATAAAATCGCTCCATTACTGGCCACTAAAGATTCGCACTGAGACAGTACAAAACACGCCTTGTCAGACTGATTAAACGTCAAATTGTAACCGTCAAATTTTTTGATAAGGGCAGGATCCATGCAGCATACTTCTTTCTCGTACCAGTCATTTTCTAAAAGAATGTTGTCAAAGGCCTCAGATACCTCGTCCCAATTCAAACAATAGAGAAATTTACCTCCATTTTCACTGAATTTTCGGGTGAATTTTTCGTCTGTGGGTAGGTCTTGTTTTGGAAAATATTTGCTGTGCTCCTTTTGCGGTGCATTTTCCTCGTTTTTGCTTTTTTTTCCCAGAAGTCTTTTGAATAGACCCATCACTCAATTGTAGAATTCAAACTGCCATATCAAAGATATAAAATCTTCGACAAGATGCCTGAGCAATGCCTTCAAAGATTCAGCAAAATATAATCAGCATGAAGACTTTACTCTTCTTCGCTCGTATCGCCTTTTAAGTCTGAGCTTGAAGCCTGTGATTTGACTGCAGCATCGGCTGTATCCTCCACTGTATCCTCGGTCTTATCGCTTGTGGCGCTCGATGCGTTCTTACTCGAGGCATCAACCAATTCAGGGGTTTCAAAAGGACGTGGGCCAAAAATTCTCTCGAGGCTCTCCTTAAAGATCACTTCTTTTTCAAGCAATTCATTGGCGAGTTCTGTGAGCTTGTCTTTATTTTCCTCTAGAATTGAAATGGCCCTCTGATATTGGTTTTCGACGATTTCCGATATTTCTTTATCAATCATCTCTGCCGTTTTCTCACTGTAAGGCTTACTGAAGTTGTAATCGGTTTGACCCGAAGAATCGTAATAGGTGAGGTTTCCTATTTTGTCGTTCAGACCATAGATGGTAACCATAGCTCTGGCCTGCTTGGTGACTTTTTCAAGATCGCTCAAGGCGCCTGTTGAAATTTTGTCAAAAATGACTTTTTCTGCAGCACGTCCTCCCATGGTGGCACACATTTCGTCAAGCATCTGATCGGGGCGAACAATAAGACGTTCCTCGGGTAAGTACCAGGCGGCACCCAAAGATTGACCGCGGGGTACGATGGTCACCTTGACCAGAGGTGCTGCGTGTTCAAGCATCCAACTCACGGTGGCATGACCTGCTTCGTGGAAGGCAATGGCCTTTTTCTCTGCAGCTGTAATGATTTTATTTTTCTTTTCCAGCCCACCAACAATGCGGTCTACGGCATCTAAGAAGTCTTGTTTTCCCACGGTTTTTTTGCCTTGACGCGCTGCGATTAGTGCCGCTTCATTACAAACATTGGCGATGTCTGCTCCAGAAAAACCAGGGGTCTGTTTTGCTAAGAAATCCATGTCCACACTTTCGTCCTGTTTAATCGGGCGCAAGTGAACCTCAAAAATTTCTTTACGCTCTCTGACATCTGGAAGGTCTACATAAATTTGTCGGTCAAATCGACCAGCACGCATCAGGGCTTTATCCAGGACGTCAGCGCGGTTTGTGGCGGCCAAAACAATCACGTTAGTGTTGGTGCCAAAACCATCCATTTCTGTGAGCAATTGGTTCAGTGTATTCTCACGCTCGTCGTTCGAACCTGAGAAATTACTCTTGCCACGCGCTCGTCCAATGGCATCAATTTCATCGATAAAAATAATGGCTGGCGATTTTTCTTTAGCCTGTTTGAAGAGATCGCGAACCCGTGAGGCGCCCACACCGACAAACATTTCTACAAAATCTGAACCTGAAAGCGAGAAAAAGGGCACTTTGGCTTCACCCGCCACGGCTTTAGCCAATAAGGTTTTTCCTGTTCCCGGAGAACCGACCAGCAAGGCACCTTTGGGAACTTTACCCCCTAGGGCCGTATACTTTTCTGGCTGTTTTAAAAAGTCCACAATTTCTTGAACTTCTTCTTTAGCCCCTTCTAGACCGGCCACATCCTTGAAGGTCGTTTTTACGTCCGTCTTCTCGTCAAACAATCGGGCTTTACTTTTTCCAATGTTGAAAATTTGGCCTCCGGCACCTCCGGCACCTCCGGCAGACATGCGCCGCATGATGAAGAGCCATACCCCGATGATCAAGGCGAAAAACAAAATAGAGGGCAAAAATTCAGCCCAGATGTTGGTTTCAGTATTCCAAACGATTTTGGTACTGAGCCCATGGTCTCGTTTAATGGTATTTAAACTGTTTTCAAAGTTTTGAAGATCCCCAAATTCAAACTGATACGCCGCGTCATTCGGCCCTGGTTTCATGATGCGGTCTTTGAACTTATTGGCGTGAATGCTGTTTTCTCGAGCTGAATTTGTCAAATAAACCCGAGCCAGTTTTTTGTTGATGATTTCGACTTTCTCAACGTCTCCATTTTTCAGATAGGATTGGAATTCTACCTGAGTCGTGTTTAAGGGGTCTGATAGGTTACCACCACCAAAAATATTCAGACCCATAAACATGACGAATATGGCGATGTAAATCCAATAGGAATTTAATTTTGGCCGCTTAAGCTCTGGTTTTTTATCTTTTGACATTTGTCTGTTCTGTATTTAGTAAGCGGTTTCTACAGACACACTTTTCGCATCGCCCCACAAGCCTTCGATGTCGTAAAATTCTCGAATGTGCTTTTGAAATACATGCACCACGACATGGACATAATCCATAAGCACCCACTCGGCATTGTCACTTCCTTCGATATGCCATGGTTTTTCTTTCAAGCTCTTGCTCACGATCTTTTGAACCGAGTTGACTATGGCGTTGACCTGTGTGTTTGAAGTACCACTGCAGATGACGAAATAATCACATACTGTGTTTTCGATGCTGCGCAAATCCAAAATTTGAATTTCTTGGGCCTTGACCTCCTCCATTCCTTTTATGATCTCTGCTACGATTTGGTCAGCATCTGCCTGATTTTTCTGCATTCAGTGGTAGTTTGTACAAATTTATTACTTTTTTACTTCTCGAAACGATTTCAATCCTTAGATTAACCGCAAATTTAACTGTGTGTTTAGAATCAAAATTGATGCCACTGAGTCGACTAATGATCATTTAAAGCAGCTGCTGCGAGACAAGGGGCTTCAAGATGGGACCGTGTTGCGGACGCTGAATCAAACCAAAGGCCGTGGGCAGCGCGGAGCGAACTGGCATTTTGAAGAGGGTAAGAGTCTGGCAATTAGTATTTTAAAAAAATGGGAAAGGACTTTTGAGCCCGAGCCATGGGCCCTCCAATGCGTGATTAGTTTAGCGGTTTTTAGCATTTTGAGTGAGTTTGGTCAGGCCAAGTGGCAGATCAAATGGCCAAACGACATAATGGCAGACGGCCGTAAAATTTGTGGCATCTTGATTGAACATCAACACCAAGGCTACCGCTATGCCACGATTGTTGGCTTGGGAGTAAACGTCAATAATGCTTCCATAAGTAGCTTGCCCCAAGCAGGATCAATCGCGGGTGTCTTGGGTCACCAGACGGACTTGGAGGTCTTGGATCAACGTTTGAGCCAAGCGGTTTATCAGGCGATGGTAAATTTTGATCCAGAAATGGCACAAGCGCAATTGGATGCCTACAACGCCGAACTTTATCTAAGGGGTGTCCAGGCTCAGTTTGAACAAAGCGATGGTACCCGGATTCAGGGCGACATTCAAAAGGTAGATCACCAGGGGCAACTCCTGATTTTAAGTCAAGGGGTAGAACATCGGTTTAAGGTGGGTGAAATCAAATATCTTTCCACGCCTTAATCTGAACTTTAGCGCTTAAATCGCTCTAGATATGCCCTAAATTCTCACTCAGTGTTTCGATGAATTTTGTAATGGGGCCTTTGATCATCATGGCCATCATGGGATTGAAATCTCCGGAGAATTCGAGGTTTACATTACACTGATCAAACGAAACCTCATCAATGGTACCGGTTAAGGTAAAGGGCAGTTTGTCACTTTTGGCCCCTAAAACAATTTTGTGATGGAGTTCCTGTGATTTTTTCTCAAGGGCAATTTCTGGCATTCCGCTCAAGGCAAAGATGAAGCCGTTGTCTCCCAAGACCTCAAATTTGTCAATGTTTTCGGGCATTAGCTGTTCAAAATTTGCCACCTGACTTAAAAATTCAAATGCATCCTTTGCATTTTTATTGACGGTAACTTGATTTCCTGAAATGTTCATGTTGGCTTTGATTTAAACCTAAAAATGGTTTGGTTTTAAGGGGTCCACTCACTGGGATTTTCTCGTCATTGCCCCAAAACTTTTACTTGATCGGCGGAAATATAGCTCGATTTTTCCGCTTGGATCAGTAAATGGCTGTAGTCACTAAGGG
>WTIY01000175.1 GCA_011525065.1 Flavobacteriales bacterium | reverse complement strand
TAATGTGTGGGTCAGCACCAAGAGAAAATATTAAGATGAATAGGACAATTAAATATTTGTGGTTGTTGCCCCTGTTTGGATTGATGGTCTTGTCGTGTGAGGACTCAGATGACTTCAATAATGTGATCGATCAGGTCAGTTGTAGCGATGGCATTCAAAACGGTGATGAACTCGGTGTGGATTGTGGCGGTCCTTGCCCAGAGTGTATCGATGGACTTGATTTTGGCGGAACATTTGTGCAACAAGACATCGCTGGTCGTCCAGCAGTCAATGCAGTGTTAAATGTAAATGGTGCGTTGAGAGATGCGTTTAACCTTTCTGCGGTTAGCGCTCGTGGCGCTCAGGACGTGATTAGTGGCTATGACGCTTTGACTTTTCCAATGGTGTTTAACCAAAACATCGACAATTATTTTGTGGGCTATTCAATCGACGGAGCGTCCGTGAGTTTTCAGGCTAATGTATTGGGTTTTGACGCTGAGGGTTTTGCGACATTTATGGCCCAAACAGATGCGCTGCAGTTGGCTGCAGAAGGCAGTACGACCTATCAAAGCACGGACACTTGGTTTACTGGTCGACAACTCACCGATGACGTGATGGACACCACCTTATTGCTGCTCTATGGTGGGCCAGAAGGAGATCGTTTTAATGGCACTAATGGTCCCATGTTAATTAGCGACGGCGTCGGAATTGGGGACCGTATTTTTTCAAGTGAATTTCCTTATTTGGAAGCCCCAATTCTTGAATAGTCTGACTTAAAATTCAAAGAGTGTGGATTCTAGTGGGCACCTTAATGCGACTATGTTTTGCGCGTTCGTTGCATGAGTTCTCCCACATAAACAACCGTAAGTAACATGCCTAAATTATAAATGGCATCTTCCACAGGTATGGTTCCCAAGCGCAGACCAAAATTTTCAGCATCGTTATACCAAACAATTGGTTCTGGCAGACCTGAACCCGTCAAAATCCCATTGACCAAAAAGAAGGGAATCAAGATGACCACATAGCTCATAAAAAATGAAGGCAATACTTGTGGCGCTAAGTTCTGTGTCAGGCCTAAAATCAACAAGGCGTACAAAAATGCTGTAGCCGTATACCACTGTTGGTACCCATACCAAAGCAGAATAATCAATAGACTGGCTATAATGAGATAGACCCATTGATTGTTTTTTTCTCTTAGTGGCCAATTCGGGACCAGAGCAGTTAAAACATAGTGGGTGAACATGCACGCGTAAGGAATACAAATAAAGAAAAGCCACTCTTCCATGGGCAACCCAAACCAGTAGATACCGGTCAGGTAATCCGGATTAAAGCCCCAAAATCCACTGGCGGTAAAATAAATATCCCAAGGGATAAAAATCAACATCATGACCAGAATTCCGGGCAAGATGCTGGGCCATTTTCGATAAAACTTAATTTTTGGATGAAAGGAAAACAACAGCGGTATGGCTAACGAACCTAGATCGAGCCATAAATAAAGTTGCTCCATGGATTACTTTTTAAAGTATTTCAGTGGGGGAACCAACATGCCAAAACACTCACCTTGATCTTTTCCAAGATGTTTGTGATGAATTTTATGGGCCCGTCGTATTCCACGTGCGTACCAGTTGTTGGCGTTTCGGAACATTTTGAACCGCTGGTGGATAAAAATGTCGTGAACCAAAAAGTAGGTCAATCCATAAGCAAAGATCCCAAAACCGATGGGCAAGCCAGCCCAAAAACCGTAGAGATCCCAACTGATGAAAAACAAAATACTCACCACGGCATAAAAAATAAAAAAGGCGTCATTGCGCTCCCACCAGCTGCTGTGATCCTTATGGTGATGGTCTTTGTGTAAGACCCATAAAAAACCGTGCATGATGTATTTATGGGTAAACCACGCCATAAACTCCATAACACCAAAAGTGATCAGAAAAATGAAAATCCAAAGAACAACATCCATACTATCGAACCAATTTAAGTTGGTATTTCACATAACTTCTGGTCAAAAGACCAAATTTTTCATAATTCGGCACACGAATTCTTGTGTTGACAATATCCAATGCCGGTGTATTATTTAATTTCTTGAGCAGTCTGCGGTAATAGCGATACGCCATGAATACGCCAAATTTTGCCTCAGGCGGTAAGGCCACGATGCCTGCATATCCCTTTTTGAAATCGGCCTCAATATCCTCGATGATTTCCTGTTTGGCGTTTTCGTCTAGAGCCGCCAGGTTTGTATTGGGGAAATAAGTGCGATTGAGTTCTTTAAAATCGGCCTTAAGATCACGCAAAAAATTGACTTTTTGAAACGCTGATCCCAGGGCCATGGCTGACTCTTTTAGTGCATCGTATTGTTTTTGATCACCATTGACAAAGACTTTCAGGCACATGAGTCCAACCACATCTGCTGAACCGTAAATGTAAGCCTGATATTCTTCTCGAGTGGTGTAATTGCTTTTGGTCAAATCCAAACGCATACTGTTCATAAAAGCGTCGATTAAATCTCTATCCACACTGTACTTGTG
>WTIY01000074.1 GCA_011525065.1 Flavobacteriales bacterium | reverse complement strand
GCCTCGTTCCAGGAGACCACTAAGGTGTTGAATGAGGCCGCTGTAAGCGGTAAAGTAGATGGTTTAGAGGGCCTTAAAGAAAACGTCATCGTTGGTCACAAGATTCCGGCAGGTACTGGAATGAGAGATTACGATACGCTTATCGTAGGGTCTAAAGAGGAACTCGAAGCCATGACTCATGAACCCCAAGAGGAGGTAAACTACAATTAAGTTTCAATACAATTTGCGCTCCTGATTTCAGGAGCGCAAATTTTTTATACACAAATCATGTCAGAGTCTAAATCAAAAAAGCCAAATCAAATTAACATTGAGCTTGATGAAAATATTGCTCAAGGGATTTACAGCAATTTGGCGATCATCAACCATTCACAATCAGAATTTGTCTTGGATTTTATTTCCGTGATGCCGGGTGTTCCTAAAAGTAAGGTTAAATCTCGAATTGTATTGACGCCACAGCACGCCAAGAGGTTGTTAAAAGCCATTCAAGATAACGTCCAGCGATTTGAGTCAATGCACGGTGAAATCAAAGATTATCAACAAGCTACCATGCCGATTAATTTTGGCCCCACAGGGGAGGCCTGACCAAAACGAATTGTGCGACTCTGTCGTGTGGTGTAGCACTTAGCTTTTCGCTTGCTCCAGGCCATTAAAATTCGCTTACAAAATGGAATTTAATGCTGGGATAGTTTTGTTGCGTCATTTGCAGGGTAAATGCAGAGTCCGCAAAAAATACCTGCTGGCCGGATTTATCACGAGCCAGGAATTTTGATTTGACTCGCTTAAAATCACTGTATTCGGTTCCTTTTGGATCGCTTGGATCTACCCAACAAGCTTTAAAAACATTCAGGGGCTCATAGCTGCATCTCGCCCCGTATTCGTGTTCCAGACGGTATTGGATCACCTCAAACTGCAGTGCACCTACCGTCCCAATGACTTTTCTTCCATTTAGATCTAAAGTGAATAATTGAGCTACCCCTTCATCCATCAATTGATCAATGCCTTTTTCCAGCTGTTTACTTTTCATTGGGTCGGCGTTGTTGATGTATTTAAAATGCTCAGGTGAAAAGCTCGGAATGCCTTTGTACTCCATCACCTCACCTTCGGTTAAGGTATCACCAATTTTAAAGTTTCCTGTATCGTGAAGCCCAACTATATCCCCAGGGAAACTCACATCGACAATTTCCTTTTTTTCTGCGAAAAAGGCATTTGGGCTAGAAAACTTCATTTTTTTACCAGAGCGGACATGCCAGTAGGGTGTATTGCGCTGAAAAGTCCCCGAAACAATTTTTACAAAGGCCAAACGATCTCGGTGTTTGGGATCCATATTGGCGTGTATTTTGAAGACAAATCCTGAAAATTTAGGTTCATTAGGAAGAACTAATCGCGCATTGCTCTCCTTTGGCCTGGGTTCTGGGGCAATGGCAATAAAGGCATCGAGTAGTTCGCGGACGCCAAAGTTGTTGAGTGCCGACCCGAAAAAGACTGGGTGGAGTTGACTCTCCAGATAGTCCTCACGAACAAAACTAGGATAAACCTCTTGAACAAGCTCTAAATCGTCACGTAATGTTGCGGCAGAATTTTCACCGATAATATCGTCTAAAAGCGCGTCTTCGAGGGACTCTATTTGAACCGTTTCTTCAATGTTTTTTCGCGAATCTCCACTAAACAGATTCACATTCTTTTCCCAAATATTATAAATCCCCTTGAAATCATATCCCATACCTATAGGAAAGGATAAAGGGGTAACCTTCAGGTGCAGTTTTTGTTCAATTTCATCCAAAAGATCAAAGGCATCTTTACCTTCTCGATCGAGTTTATTGATGAATACAATGATCGGTATTTTGCGCATCCGACAAACTTCTACCAGTTTTTCGGTTTGCTCTTCAACACCTTTAGCCACATCGATGACTACGATCACACTATCAACAGCGGTCAGTGTTCTAAATGTGTCCTCTGCAAAATCTTTGTGACCAGGGGTGTCTAGGATATTAATTTTTAATCCGTTGTATTCAAATGCCAAAACCGACGTCGCTACAGATATCCCTCTCTGGCGTTCAATTTCCATGAAATCTGAAGTCGCTCCCTTTTTAATTTTATTGCTTTTAACGGCCCCAGCCTCTTGAATGGCGCCACCAAAAAGAAGCAATTTCTCTGTTAAGGTCGTTTTACCAGCGTCCGGGTGGGAAATAATGCCAAAGGTTTTTCTGCGTTTTATCTCGGTCTCGAGTAACATGCCATTTATTTAGTACAAATATAATTATCAAACCTCATTTGAGGTACTTTAAAACTGTTTAATAATTCTTACAAAATAATCATTGTAAGCCCCATGTTTTCAATTGATTAGTCGTTTTTATGACTCAAATTTCCTACAATAGTTGGCAATAAGATGTATTTGACCGATATTTTTAATCCTCTTAACGAATTTTTGAATTGGTTTGATAATTGACGGACAATTCAATAGTAACTTTGATCAACCAATGGAATAATTAAAACTTGTTTTTAAACCGAT
>WTIY01000270.1 GCA_011525065.1 Flavobacteriales bacterium | reverse complement strand
GTATGACATCAGCTACACCAAAAAAGGCCGTTGGTTTAAATTAGGTCTATTACGGCAAATGCCTCGAATCATTCGTGTGATGCGCGATGAGCAAAGAATCACCTCACAATTAATTCAGACTTATGGGATTACTGGAATCATTAGTGACAATCGATTCGGGGTCAGGCACAAAAGTGTGCCCTGTGTTTTTGTGACCCATCAAATTCAAGTCCTAAGTGGCTGGACCACCCCACTTACGAGTTGGATGCATCAGCGAATCATCAAAAAATTTAACCAATGCTGGGTTCCAGATTATCCGGGAGCTGAGGCCTTAGCTGGCCGATTAAGTCAGGGTTCAGATCTTAAATTCCCCGTGGCTTATTTAGGACCCATCAGTCGAATGAAAAAATTAGACTTAAACCTTGAGATCGATATTTTAATTGTACTCTCAGGGCCAGAACCTCAACGCGGTATGCTTGAAACAATCATGCTGGAAAAGTTCAAAGAGACCCAAAAGCGTGTAATATTGGTCCGTGGAGTGATTGAAGAAACCATTATAAAACAGGAAATTAATGGCCTTGAGGTTTATAATTTTCAAACGTCTAATGGGCTCGAGCGTTTAATTAATTCCAGTAAACTGGTGATCGCTCGCTCAGGCTACACAACCGTGATGGACTTGGCCAAAACCCAAACTCCGGCATTTTTCATTCCCACGCCAGGACAATACGAACAAGAATACCTCGCACAGCGATTGAGCGCTAATCTTATTGCACCCTATAGTGATCAGGGTTCATTTGACCCCATCTTACTCAAACAATTAAAGAATTATGACGGATGGCCAACCAGTGGCCATCGAGAAAAATTAAAATCATTGTTTGGTATATTCGAGCGTAAATGAGAACTCAGACCCCACCCCAAATTGACTTTCGACATAAATTTTTTCGCCATGGGCCTCAATCAAGTGCTTGACTATGGCCAGACCCAATCCACTGCCACCTACAGCTCTTGAACCGCTTTTATCTACCCGATAAAACCGTTCAAATAGTCGCCCCATATGTTCTTGCTCAATCCCCTCTCCATTGTCCGTGATGCGGACCAGACAACGATCTTCACTTAATTGATTAATGGCGACCTCTGTTGTGCCGCTTTGCTTGCCATATTTTATGGAATTATCGAGAAGGTTGGTCAGCACCTGTTGGATCCGTTCTCGATCAGCGTTAACCATTATACTATCTTGATAATCTCGATCAAACACCAAGGAAATTTCCTTTTTTTCTGCTTTCATTTCAAGCAAATCAAAGGCGTTTTGTACGAGCTCAATGATGTTAAACGACTCCTGATCTAAAGTCAACCCACCCATCTCAATTTTTGTGATCATATCGAGATCCTTGACAATATAAATAAGACGTTCTACCGCCTTATTTGCACGTTGGAGGTATTTTTTGCGGACCGACTTGTCCTTCATGGCACCGTCTAGTAGCGTCAAGACATAACCCTGAACGGTAAATAAAGGAGTCTTAAGTTCATGCGCTACATTACCCATGAATTCACGCCGATAGGCCTCGCGATCTTTTAGAGTAGTCAATTCCAACTGTCTGTTTTCGGTAAAGCGCTCCACCTCCTGTGTCAGTACATTTAAGTCCATGGTAACTGGAGATTGATCTATCTTGGCATCTTCCAATCCCTGGACGTCTTTGTAAATCTTTTTGATCTGTCGGTAGATAAGACGCTCTGTGTAATATTTAATCACCCAAAAACTGAACAGAAAAAATACAAATCCAAAAATCAACCATAACCAAAGAGGAGAATTAATCTCCAGACCATAAAACAGCGAAAGAGCAAAAAAAATAGCCATAACGGTCATTATGGCTGCCAATCTGAGGGCAAATTTGATGGTTTGAGATTTAGGAGCAATCATTATTCGACAAACTTATAGCCTACACCCTTGACCGTTTTAAAACGATCATTACCGATTTTCTCTCTCAACTTTCGAATGTGCACGTCAATGGTTCTTCCTCCAACGATAACTTCGTTGCCCCATACATTATCCAGTATTTCTTCCCGCTTGAAGACTTTTCCGGGTTTTGAAGCCAGTAAGGCCAACAATTCAAATTCTTTTCTGGGAAGCAGCATCTCTTTTTTGTCCTTAATGACTTTATACTCTTCTCGATTGATGACTAAATTACCCAATTTAAGATTTTTGGGAGCCTCTTCCGATTCCCTGAAGCGTCTTAACAGTGCTTTGACCTTGCTGACCAAGACTTTAGGTTTTACTGGTTTTGTGATGTAGTCATCCGCACCAGCTTCGAATCCTGCAAGTTGAGAATAGTCTTCACCTCGCGCGGTTAAAAAGGTAATGATTGATTGAGACAGCTCAGGAATGGCTCGCAATTTTTCACAGGCCTCGATGCCGTCCATTTCTGGCATCATAACGTCCAAAATTATGTGGTGAGCCTTGTGTTTCTTGGCCTGATTTATGGCTTTTAGACCATTCTCAGCTGTGACAATTGAATTCCCTTCTTGAGTTAAGTT
>WTIY01000112.1:3864-9343 GCA_011525065.1 Flavobacteriales bacterium | reverse complement strand
ATACGTTAGTATTAATGCCTAACAGAAAAAATCAAGGTTTTGATCAATAAGTTATTGTCACTATCAACAGACCATTATAACATAACAATTCAATAAAATTTAAATAAATAGACCTATGATTATAGTTACGCTGTGTATAACATAAAATTTAAGTCTGGGTTAAAGGGATGTAATAAACATTACCTTTGACCTGAAGCTTTTAAAGGATTGAGCTCGCGCCTAGATATGGGAAAAAAGAAAAGACGTATTAAATCACGCACTAGAGTGACGGAGGCGGTGATCCTCGAAGTCTTGAGTGCCCACCCAACCCAAGCCTTTAGCATCAAGCAAATTGCTGGAATTCTACAAATTCGCGACAGCAGTGGACGCAATCAAATCGTTAAAAAATTACACCGATTGGTGGATCAAAAACAGATCCAAGAATCGTCTATTGGCGTGTTCAAGCGAATACAAAATAACAATTATCAGGAAGGGATTATTCAAATTACTGCAAAAGGTAAGGCCTTTGTTCAAATTGATGGATTTACCGAAGAGGTGGTGATTAATAAAAGACGCACAAATCGTGCGTTAAATAAGGACACTGTATCCGTTTACGTTTATAAAAGGAGAAGAAATGGGCGATTGGAAGGTGAAATACACCAGGTATTAAAACGATATAAAACAGAGTTTGTTGGGATATTTCAACAGGCCAATACCTATGGTTTTGTTCAATGTAGTGGTCAAAATCTTCACACCGATTTCTTTATTCCTGGAGCACATATCAATGGCGCTAAGGATGGAGACAGAGTATTAATCCAACTCGAAGGATGGGCTGAACAAAGTGACTCTCCTATTGCAAAAATTACAAAGATTTTTGGTCAAGCTGGGGCTCATAATTCTGAGATTCATGCCATCTTAGCTCAATATGGTTTGCCCTATGATTTTCCGAAAGAGGTCTTGTCTGAAAGCTCCAGCATTAATCGTGAAATTCCTCAAGAGGAATATAATAAACGTCGTGATTTTAGAGAGATTCTCACGTTGACCATAGATCCAAAAGACGCGAAGGATTTTGATGACGCTTTGTCTTTTGAATTGTTGGATAACGGTGTAGTACGCGTTGGTGTACACATTGCTGACGTTTCACATTATGTAACACCAGACAGTGTTTTAGATCAAGAAGCATATGACCGGGCCACTTCTGTCTATTTAGTAGATCGCGTGGTCCCAATGTTGCCAGAGGTTTTAAGTAATGACGTATGTTCTTTAAGACCCGAAGAAGAAAAACTATGTTTTTCAGCTGTATTTGATTTGGACGACAAAGCCCAGGTTGTGAATTCGTGGTTTGGCAGAACGGTAATTTATAGTGATTTACGCTTGGCTTACGAGGAGGCCCAACATCTTATCGAAGGTGATGAAAACATCATACCGCCAGAAATTTCGATAAGTGGTAAAGCACGCCAGGTGGATGAAAATGTAGTTAAGGCCATAAAGCAAATGGATGGTCTGGCTAAGTGTATGCGTCAAAAACGCATGAGACAAGGAGCGATTTCTTTTGATCGTATCGAAGTGAAATTTAATTTAAACAAAAACAACGACCCCGTTGGGGTGTATTTTAAAGAAAGCAGAGACGCCAATAAACTCATAGAAGAATTCATGTTGTTGGCCAATAGAAGTGTGGCAGAATTTATAGGAAAACAGCAACCGAAGAAGACCTTTGTCTATCGCATTCACGATCAGCCCGATGAGCAAAAAATAGAGGGCCTTCAAAACATTATCAAGCGATTTGGATACCAATTGGACACTAAAACCAAAACAAGTACCGCCAAATCAATCAACAAATTGTTGAAACAAGTAAAGGGCAGTAAAGAACAAAACCTTGTGGACACACTGGCCATCCGAAGCATGAGTAAGGCGGTTTATTCTACAGACAATATTGGTCATTATGGACTAGCCTTCGACCATTACTCACACTTTACCTCACCCATACGGCGGTATCCTGATGTGATGGTTCATCGTCTTTTAGCGCATTACCTCGATAAAGGTTCATCCCCTCAAAGCGCACAATATCAAGAACAGTGCAACCACTCAAGCGATCGGGAACAATTGGCCGCCAACGCCGAGCGTGATAGCATTAAATATATGCAGGTGAAATTTATGAGTGACCATCAAGGCAAAGAATTTGATGGGGTTATTTCTGGGGTAACCGACTGGGGAATTTATGTGGAGCTGGACGACAATAAGTGTGAGGGAATGGTGCGTTTACAAGATCTAAAAGACGACCATTATGTCTTCGACCCAAAGGAATACGCTGTAATTGGCCAGTTTCAACACAAAGTCTATCGCTTGGGCGACCCGGTGCGCATTGTGGTCAAGCGCGCGGACTTGATAAAGCGTCAATTAGACTTCAACATGCTCACTTAGCGCACTTTAATTTGTAATTTAGCAAGATGTTTGAAGGATTGTGGTATGCCGCGCTTTATGGTTTTCTACTGGCATTTGCTGTTGGACCAGTCTTTTTTACGCTACTCGAAACCAGCATTACCAAAGGATTTAAGGCGGGATTATTTTTTGATTTAGGCGCCATATTTGCAGACATCATCTTTATTGTTATTGCTTATTTCAGTACGAGTAAGATTTTAGACAACCTTCGCGATGAACCCGGTTTGTTGGTGTTTGGCGGAGCGGTGTTGATCACCTATGGTCTGACTTCCTATGTGCGCACAGCAAGGTCGTTTTTAAAGATCGCCAGAGAACATTACGCAGTTACGGTAAAAACAAATCTACCCAGTTTATTCGCAAAGGGCTTCTTGTTGAATTTTGTGAATTTTGGGGTTTTGGCAGGCTGGATCGGCACCATAATCTTTGCCAACGCATTGACCAGCTCAAAGCAGGGAGTCATCCTTTTCTTAGCTACAGTGATCGGGGTGTTTTTTACTACAGATTTGGTTAAAATCAGTCTGGCCAAAAACCTCAAGAGTAAAATGACCCCCAGGGTGATTTACAATACTAAAAAATTCGTCAGCATTACCATCATTGTTTTCGGAGTATTGCTTTTAATACAGGGGGTTTTGCCCGAAGAGATGCAGCAAAATTTACCGTCACTCCCAAATACTATAGAACAAAAAAAATAGGGCTTTATCGAAAGAAAAAACCCTATTTCGAGGCGTCTAGCGGATTCGAACCGCTGTACAAGCTTTTGCAGAGCTCTGCCTAGCCACTCGGCCAAGACGCCTTAAAAGTGTGCGCAAATATAACAAGTTTCTTTAACTAAACTCTTTTAAAATCAACCATTCTCTTGGGTGAATTCCTTACGGTAAGTGCGCATAACAACACTTACCCGATCCACATCGCCGCCTATGGGTGGGTTAATTTTTGACACAACAACCTCTGACCACTCTACCGTAGGACATCGCTCAATAACCTGACGATTAATCCGCCAAGCGACGTGTTCTAAAAGTTTAGAGGGTGTGGCCATTTCCTGTGCGACGATGTCTTGAAGCAAGACGTAGTCTACGGTATCCTCCAGTTGGTCGCTAAGGGCAGAGGTCGATAGGTCTGCCTCAACACAAAGTTGAACCAGGTAATCGCTTCCGATAATGGTTTCCTGAGGAAGACAGCCGTGATGGGCGTATATCCTAATGTCTTTAAGTCTTATTTCTGCCATGGGGTGAGATGAAAATTAACACCACGCAAAAGTAATTAAAATTAAACACCACCCTTCGCTTTTGTATTGCTTAGAACAGCGGTGATGTTGGGAGATATTTTGATATCTTTGCCCTCTTAAAGCCCTGCTATGAGCGAAACACGCAGTTTAAACTTTATTGAACACATCATCGAAGAAGATTTACGCTCGGGTTATGATAAAGAGGCCCTGTGTTTTCGTTTTCCACCCGAACCAAATGGCTACTTGCATATTGGCCACGCATCGGCCATCTGTTTGAATTTTGGACTGGGCTTGCGTTATGGCGCTCCAGTGAACTTGCGTTTTGACGACACGAATCCAGCCAAAGAGGAACAAGAATATGTGGATGCCATCAAAAAGGATGTGTCGTGGTTAGGCTTTGAATGGGCCAAGGAGTGTTATGCGTCAGACTATTTTCAACAACTTTATCAGTGGGCAATTGTTTTGATAGAGCAAGGAAAGGCGTATGTGGACTCTCAAAGTTCTGAAATGATTGCCTCACAAAAAGGAACACCCAATCAACCTGGCACAAACAGCCCGTATCGAGATCGAAGTGTAGAAGAAAACCTCGATCTGTTTGAGCAAATGCGCAGCGGTGCTTGCGATGAAGGCAGTCACGTCTTAAGGGCTAAAATTGACATGGCCTCGAGCAACATGCTTATGCGCGACCCGGTGATGTATCGGGTATTGCACAAACACCATCATCGCACCAATGATCAGTGGCATATCTACCCAATGTATGATTGGGCTCACGGAGAGAGCGATTATATTGAGCAGGTGTCGCATAGTTTTTGTACCCTGGAATTTTTGCCACACAGAGAACTTTACGATTGGTTTTTGGATCAGATTCACGACCCAAAGCTTCTGAGACCAAAACAACGCGAGTTTGCCAGAAGAAATTTGAGCCATACGGTGGTGAGCAAACGAAAACTCATGCGTTTGGTTCAAGAAGGCGTCGTGGATGGTTGGGACGACCCTAGGATGCCTACGATTTCTGGACTGAGAAGACGTGGATATACACCATCAGCCATACGGGCGTTTGCCGACAGCATAGGTGTTGCAAAAAGAGAGAATCTGATCGATGTGGCCCACCTTGAGTTTTGCGTACGCGAGGATTTGAACAAGTTGGCCAACCGCGTGATGGCGGTTCTCGACCCTGTTTTGCTGGTTATCGACAATTATCCCGAAGATCAAACAGAGTGGCTTGAGGCGGAGAATAATCCAGAAGATCCAAATTCCGGCAGCCGTGAATTACCATTTGCCAAGTATTTGTGGATGGAACGGTCCGATTTCAAAGAATCGGCAAATCGAAAATATTTTAGGCTGACCATCGGCAAAGAAGTTCGACTCAAAAACGGTTATATCATTAAAGGTGTTTCAGTGGATAAGGACCCTGACGGGCGCATTACTCAGATTCACGCTACTTACGACCCACTGAGCAAAAGCGGAAGCAACAACCCAGAAGCTCAACGTAAAGTCAAAGGGACCATCCATTGGGTTACTCGCGATCACGCTGTTGACGCAGAGGTGCGCCTATACGATCGCCTGTTTACTGTTGAGGCGCCTGATGCGGACAAAGACGGAGACTTTATGGACCACATCAACCCAGAATCACTCGAGGTTATTTCTGCTAAGGTCGAGCCTGGTTTAAAGGAATTGTCTGTGGGTACACCGGTCCAGTTTCAACGCACCGGCTATTTTGTGTTGGACCCAAAGTCAAACCCCGACAAGCTAGTCTTTAATCGAACAGTTTCTCTTCGTGATTCATGGGGTAAAATCAACACCCCATAAGTTTACTGGCCTATTGAACATCGGCCT
>WTIY01000112.1:0-3764 GCA_011525065.1 Flavobacteriales bacterium | reverse complement strand
GCTTGGTTGGTTTGTGCCACTTGATGACTTGCTGAAAAGGAAGTGATCAGCTGAGACAACATGTCGCTACCAGCATGTGGGGAATTAGGCATTAAGATGAGGTTACTTTGTGTGGCCTCACCCACAGATTGAAGGGTGTCGTAATGTTGGGTAACTACCAGCAAGGCAGAAGCTTCTTGCGAGTTGATGCCCACATTGTTGAGCACCTCAACAGATTCTTCGAGTCCTCGGGCAATTTCTCTTCTTTGATCGGCAATACCCTGACCCTGTAGTCGCTTGCTCTCTGCTTCAGCTCTCGCCTTAGCGACGATTTTTATACGCTCCGCTTCGGCCTCGTATTCGGCGGCAACTTTTTCGCGCTCAGCCGCATTAATGCGATTCATTGCGGCTTTAACTTGGACATCAGGGTCGATGTCGGTGACCAAAGTTTTTATAATGTCATAACCGTAATCGAGCATCGATTGGTTGAGTTCGCGCTTTACCGCAATGGCGATATCATCTTTGCGCTCGAACACATCGTCGAGTTTCATTTTAGGGACTTCCGCGCGAACCACATCAAAAACATAAGAAGTGATTTGATCGTTCGAGTTTTCGAGCTTGTAGAAGGCCTCGTAGACTTTGGTTTTAATGACCTGAAACTGAACCGATATTTTGAGACGGACAAAGACGTCATCCTTGGTCTTGGTCTCCACCAAAACATCCAACTGTTGAATTTTAAGGTTTACACGACCAGCGATTCGGTCAATCACAGGAATCTTAAATCTAAGCCCCGAGGAGCGTATGCTCTGAAACCGCCCAAAGCGCTCAACGATAACGGCAGTTTGCTGTTTGACGATGAAAATGAAGGTCCAGAAAACGAATAAGGCCAAAAGGACCCAGAAATAAAATAAGAAAGTGCTCATGATTAAGGGTGTTTTTACCAAGATAAGCAATTATCCTTTGGCTCATTGTTAAGAAAGTGATAATCCTAAATACCCTAAAAACAACGGAAGCGTGTTCCTATTGGAATGCCTCCAGGCCGTTTCTTAGGCGGGCTAAAACCTCTTGCTTACCCAGAAGCATCATAATTTGAAAAACATCCGGGCCTTTCATGGCCCCAACTAAGAAGAGCCGTAAGGGCATCATGACTTGGCCCACGCCAACCCCATGATCTGCACACCAGTCTTTTACAGCTTCGGATAAAGTCTGTTCGCTGTCCCAGGGGTGTTCATTTAGTACAGGGGTGAGATCAGTGATTAATGAGCAAGTGTTCTCTTTAACTGCGCGTTTTATGCCAGCCTCATCATATTGAGTTGGGGGTTGAAAAAAGAAATCAGCCGCTGCCCATAGGTCTTTAATAAAACTTGCTCGCTCTTTGATTAATGGAATAACGCTTTCGATTTGGGAGACCGGTGCGGCTATATTTTGGTTGGTCAGCCATTGGGAAAATTCGTCGACCAAAAACTCAGAGGATTGACTTTGGAAATAGTGGTTCTGAAACCAAAGCGCTTTTTGTGGGTCGAATTTGGCTCCAGATTTCTGTACTCGGCTTAAATCAAAGCGCTGTGTTAGGGCTTCCAGAGAAAACACCTCTTGTTCATCGCCGGAATTCCACCCCAGAAGGGCCAATAAATTCAATACGGCCTCTGGAAAGTAGCCTTGTTCGCGGTAACCGTCAAAAACCTCATCGCCCTGGGTCCACTCAAGAGGAAAAACAGGAAAACCACCTAAAGCCCCATCTCTTTTACTGAGTTTGCCTTTGCCTGTAGGCTTTAAGATTAAAGGTAAATGGGCGAAGGCTGGTGCTGTCCAATCAAAGGCTTCATAGAGCAAAATATGCAAGGCCAAAGAAGGCAACCATTCTTCACCCCGAATAACATGGCTGATGGCCATCAAATGATCGTCGACAACATTGGCTAGATGATAGGTAGGCATGCCGTCGCTCTTAAACAGTATTTTGTCGTCTAAAACGGATGAGTCGACAACAACCTCACCACGCACCAGGTCTTGACAAACCACTCGGCGCCCTGTTGGGGTTTTGAAACGAATAACATGTGGCGCGCCTTGGCCCAACAAAGCTTTTGTCTGCGCCTCGCTCATGGATAAGGAATTTCTTAAACTCCCACGATTCAATGCGTTATAAGTAAAGGTCTCCCCTTTAGCCTCACTGCTGCGACGCAATTCACTCAAGTCTTCAGGGGTGTCGAAGGCGTAGTAAGCACTGCCTTTAGCAATGAGTTGCTCTGCGTGCTGAAAATACAGGTCGCGGCGTTCACTTTGGCGATATGGACCATATTGTCCTGGCTTATTCGGGCCCTCATCGTAAGGGATGTTTAACCAATTTAGTGCTGTTTCAATGTAATCCTCTGCTCCAGCAACATATCTAGATTGGTCGGTGTCTTCGATGCGTAAAATAAAAGAGCCTTTATTTTGTTTTGCGAACAGATAATTAAACAAGGCTGTTCTTACCCCCCCAATATGGAGCGGCCCGGTTGGGCTTGGCGCAAAGCGAACACGAACAGTGTGAGACACAGGGTAAAATTAGGCAGTAAAGATACAATTCTAGGGCCTTATTTCCGAGAGGACTTTATGCCTCTTGGGCGCGGCCCTTTAAAACAACGGCATTAACAAACGCAAGAGCGAAATTTAAATTAATTTAGTGGTTCTGAAATTTGATAAGTGAATGATTTCCAAGTCATAGAGCAAAAACTCATTGAGTTTAAAAGAAAGTATTATCTCAATGCATTGATCCGAGGGAGTATTCTATTTGTTGCCCTGGGAGCGATGTACTTTTTATGCGTTGCTTGGCTAGAACAGTGGCTGTGGATGCCTTCAGCGATTCGCCAGGTTGTGTTTTGGCTCTTTATCTGTGTTGAGCTCGGCTTATTGGTGTACTGGGTTGGGCCATCATTGAGTGTGTTGTTGGGCCTGAGAAAACCAATGAGTCACCGGGCGGCTGCAGAAATTATAGGCACACAACTTCCAGAGGTGGGTGATCAATTGATCAACACCCTCGATTTACGTCGACAAAATCAAAGCACAGAATTGATCTTGGCGAGTATCGAGCAAAAGTCAAAAGCCATGACTCCGTTCTATTTCACCAATGCGGTTAATCTTAAAGAAAACAAGAGATATTTGAGGTGGTTGCTCATTCCAGGCCTGGCGGTTTTTGGACTTGTGCTTTTTGGGCAACTTCAAGAGGTGTTGTGGGCGTACGGCCGTGTGGCCACGTATAATACACAATACCAGCGCCCAGCGCCTTATCGTTTGACCCTGGTAAATGAGCGGTTGCGCTCAAGAAGCAACGAAGAAATTCTGCTGGTCGTCAAGTCGCAGGGCGATGTAGTGCCCACGGAGGTGTCTATGTTAATGGAGGGCCAAAGAATTACCATGACTCCCACGGTAGTGGGTGAGTTTAAACTGATGCTTCCTCCACAAGCCGACTCGTTTTCTTTTTCGCTGGCCACAGAGTTTTTGACCACACAAGAATATCGATATGAGATCATAAATGGACCAGAGATTAAGGGTTTTTCGATAGATGTAGTTCCTCCAGCGTATACGGGAATGCCCCGAACAAGTTTAGAGAACAACGGAAACATTAGGGCGCTAAAAGGGTCAAAAATCACATGGAAACTCAGCGCGGAATATACCGATGAAATGGCCTGGGTGTCTGGCGGCGATAGTCTGAGGTTTAACCAAGAAACGCCAAAACTATTTTCATTGACACAAAAGCTATACGGGTCAAAAAAATATTCACTCAGCGCCGGCAACACCCAAACCGGAAT
>WTIY01000266.1 GCA_011525065.1 Flavobacteriales bacterium | reverse complement strand
GACCTAACCATTCTAGGCGCCATGGAGGTGGCCCAAAACGGGGACATCGCCAATTGGAAAATTCCCGGTAAGATGGTCAAAGGCATGGGGGGTGCTATGGATCTGGTGGCCTCAGCCGATAGAATTATTGTCGCCATGACCCACACCAATAAAGCGGGCGCCTCAAAGCTCTTGCAATCATGCACCCTGCCACTTACTGGAGTGGGTTGTGTCAAAAAAATAGTGACTGATTTGGCCGTCATGGAAGTGCGGGACGACGCTTTTCATTTATTGGAGCGTGCTCCAGGGGTTACTGTAGCCGAAATTAAGGCGGCGACATCGGGCAGTCTAGTGGTGCCTGCAAAGGTTCCTGAGATGGTCCTTTGACCGGGTAAATGTTAAAATAAAATGCATTTCATCGAATAAATACGCATTTTAACACCTAATTCAATCTTTTTTCCAATTTTGGAGCATCCAAATTGATGAACTTAGTTCGTCTACTTATTGTTATCAAACCCCAAATCTGTATCATGCAGATTTAACATTAAGCCCGTTCTTTGTGAGGTTAGAACGGGCTTTTTTATGTTCACGGGATTCTTTAATATTTGACCGTCTTCAATATTTGACCATCCTCAGCTAAGGACTAGAGTCCTATGGTTCTTGTCCTAAATGCCTTAATTCTGCGATTATATGACTCAGACCTCCTACTGAATGCCTTTGGGAATGGCTTCTATGAGGCGTTTTGTATAATTTGATTTTGGGAGGGCATAAATTTCGTCAGCATCGCCCACTTCTACCAGCTTTCCTTGCTGCATGACCAAGAGCTGATCGGACATATACTGAACTACAGACAAATCGTGTGAAATAAAAATATAGGTAAAACCAAAGTTTTCTTTAAGGTCGTTGAGCAAGTTGAGCACTTGAGCCTGTACAGAAATATCCAAAGCACTGACGGACTCGTCACAAACAATCAGTTTTGGCGATACCGCTATGGCGCGTGCAATCCCGACGCGTTGTCTTTGACCTCCTGAGAGCTGATGTGGATATCGCGAACCAAACGTTTCATCCAGACCCACTTTATGGAGCAATTCGTGCATTTTCTGTCGTCGATTTGCACGAGAAGCACCGATGCCGTGAACCTCCATGGGTTCAATGATGCAATCCCCGACGCTCATCTTTGGGTTGAGAGAAGAAAAGGGGTCTTGGAAAATAATTTGTATGTCCTTTCGCAATCCGCGAAGTTCCTTACTGCTCAATTGAGTGATGTCTTTGCTGCGATAAAAGACACTTCCAGCACTGGCCCGCTCAAGCTGGAGTAGGGTCTTGACCAAAGTCGTTTTTCCGCAACCAGATTCTCCGACCAGACCCACGGTTTCTCCTTCGTACACCGAAAATGAAACCTCATCTACGGCTTGAGTGGCAATTTTTTGACCGAATAAAAAAGGCTTTTGGTAAAAGGTTTTAGACAAATTGTGCACCTGGAGCAGAGGGGCGTTTAAATAAATGCTCTGATGCCGAGCGGCCCGCTGCTGCGCACTTAAAATTTCTGGCTCAAACTCATTTCGTTCGATGGCGCCTACCGTGGCTAATTTCTTATAACGAACCCCTCCTTTTGGTCTTGAAGCAATTAGGGCTTTGGTGTATGGGTTTTGAGGAGATAAGAAGATCTCATCAGGGGCATTTTGCTCCACAATTTTCCCTCGGTACATGACCAAGATTTGGTCGGCAATCTCAGAGACCAAAGCCAAGTCGTGGGAAATAAAAATCATCGACATCTGGGTGGTTTTTTGGATGTCTTTTAAAAGCGCAATGATTTCTTTTTGGACCGTCACGTCCAATGCGGTAGTGGGTTCGTCAGCAATTAAGAGCTTGGGTTCACAACTGATGGCCATGGCAATCATGACGCGCTGCATTTGTCCTCCACTGAGTTGATGTGGGTAACGGCGATAAAGTTGTTTAGGCTCTGGCAATTGGACCTGTTCAAATAGGGCTAAAGTTTTTTTCTTGGCCTCAGATGCGCTCAGATTAAGCTGAATACGCAGCATTTCATCAACTTGGGCCCCACAACGCTTAGCAGGGTTCAAGGCGGTCATCGGGTCCTGAAAAACCATGGCAATTTCGGAGCCACGTAATGAACGCGAGTATTCTTCTTTATTTGGAAAAATCGGTTGGCCCTCAAATTCAATTTCTCCTTGTATTTCGGTATGTTGATCATCCAGTAAGCCTATTATGGACATGGCCGTTAGTGATTTCCCACTTCCAGACTCACCGACAATCCCGATAATGCTATTTTTTTTCACTGAAAAATCAATTTCAGACAATGCCAACTGCGGTGTTGGTCGCAAAAACTGGACATTTAATCTATTAACTGATAACAAGGGGATTAGGTCCTCAAACATCTTAGAGCTTTTCTTTTGAATTGCAGTTGAAAAGTAATACTTTTCACATTAAATTGTGTATTAAGGGGTGTGTTTAAATGACATAGTGTGATATCAGAATCAATAACAAGGTTCATAGTAATAAGACACCCGGAATCAACATAATATACAACTATAACACCAATACCG
>WTIY01000067.1 GCA_011525065.1 Flavobacteriales bacterium | reverse complement strand
ACCCATACCTTATCACCACTCATCCAAGTTGGATAGGCGAAAAATAAGAAAGCACGGATGGTCAGTGCTGGATTCAGAATATTCATTCCCGTACCTCCAAACACTTCCTTACCAATGACCACACCAAAGACCACAGCCACGGATAACATCCAAAGAGGAATGTCGACCGGAACAATGAGCGGAACCAGCATTCCAGTGACCAAATAGCCCTCCTCAACTTCATGACCCTTGATCACGGCAAAGATGAACTCCACGGTTAATCCGACGATGTATGAAACTGCCACGAGCGGAATGACCTTCCAAGCACCGAAGATTAGGTTATCCAAATTCCAGAAAGCAGTACTGAAAAAATCACCACTGGCTGCAGCGCCCTGGCCAATGGCCAAATAATGTTGGTAGCCTGCATTGAACATCCCAAAAATCAGACAAGGCACTAAGGCCATGATCACGGTATTCATGGTTCGTTTTAAATCGTCTGCCCCTTTGATGTGCGTGCCACCATGGGTGGTCTCGTTTGGCGCATATAAAAAGGTATGAATGGCATTAAATGCGGGGGCCATTTTCTGGCCTTTGTACTTCTCTTTTAAGTCGTGTAGGGTTTCTTTAAGAGCCATAATTATCCGATTTCTTTGTACATTAAATCAAGTCCTTGTCGTATAATATTTTGGTGTGGTTGTTTAGAGACACAAACAAATTCAGTGAGCGCAAAATCTTCAGGAGCTACCTCATACATTCCAAGCGCCTCCATTTGATCAAGATCGTTTACCATACACGCCTTCAAGGTTTGCAATGGATAGATGTCCATAGGAAAAACCTCTTCGTAATTACCCGTCACCACAAAAGCGCGGTGCTCACCGTTAGTATTGGTGGTCAAATCGTACTTCTTTTTGGGCTGCAGCCAAGAAAAGGTCAAAGCTCGAGAGGTTGACACTTTATCAAAGATGGGTTTGTTCCATCCAAAAAATTCATAGTCATCTCCCTCAGGGATGACACAAATTGTATTATCGTAGTATCCTAGGTATCCTTCATGGCCAACCGTATCACCGGTGAGCACATCTCCTGAGATCACCCGAGAATGTGAGTCACTAAGTTGTGCCTCATTGATGATCGTCTGAACATCAGAGCCAATTTTAGCGGTGTAATATTGAGGGGCACCCAGACAAGATCCGGAGAGCGCCACCACGCGCTCGGCGTTGAATTTACCCGTACGCAACAATTCACCAATGATGACCAAATCTTGAGCAGCTATGGTCCAAACCACTTCACCCTTGTTTACAGGATCAATCTGAGCCATTTGTACCCCAACATTTCCAGCTGGATGAGGACCCGAGACATTGTGAATCACACAGTCGGTTAATTGGCGTAGTGGCGAATTGCTGTCTCTTCCCACACCAATATGGACCGAACCTGAGGTTAATTTACTCAAGGCTGTGACGGCCAATTGAAGGTCTTCTTCTTTTCCGGTCAGGGTAAAATCTAAATCGGCGGCTAAAGGCGCCGTGGTGTAACCAGAGATAAATATGCCCTTTGGGGTCGTATTCGGCTTAGCAATAATATGATAAGGTCGTTGCATGATGAATGGCCAGCACCCGCTTTCGAGCAAGTGCGCTTTAATGGCGGCTGCATCAGCTTTAACCACATCAAGTGGTTTATGATTTAAGTATTCATCCTTTTCGTCTGCCTTGATCACTAGTTCTGTAATGACTCGTTTTGCACCGCGCTGAATCGTCTGTAGAGTCCCACTTACAGGGCTCACAAATTTGACGTTTTCCTCATGCTTGTTGTAGAAAAGTACCTCTCCGGCTTTAACTTTGGCGCCTTCCTTAAGGACTAATTTTGGCGTGACGAGGTGAAAGTTTGCAGGTCTTATGGCGAACTGCTCAGCGCGAGGCGCTTTGGACAGTGTTTTTTCCGCTTCACCTTTCAAATGGATATTAAGACCCTTTTTAATCTTAATGTCTCTGGACATAGATGTAATGTTAGCGTTCTTTTTCGGTCCCAAATTCTTTAAAAATGGGTGATTTTTGGACTGCAAATTTAGAAATTAAAAGCTGCTTTCCATAATATTCTGAGATAAATTTCACCAGTATAAAATCGCCGCGTTTTTGGGTACATTTGAACTGCCCTTTTTTGGTCATCTTAGAAAAATTTTCACGCCATGTTTCGATTCTTTTTAAGCCTGATTTGTTGTCTTTTCATCGTACACATTAAGGCACAGGTCACTGAAAAATCTGAGCCACTTTACAGCAAGTCTATTCAATTTAAAGGGAGCAGTCAACAAGCGCAATTACCCATTGTAAAACTGGGCGATCGCATGAGTTTAAGTTTTGATGACTTAAGGGGAACTGAAGCCGACTTTTATTATAAAATTACCCATCACAACTTCGATTGGACTGAGAGTGATTTATCAAAAGGCGAATATCTCGATGGCTTCGACGATGTACGCATCGAGCAATACATCAATTCTTACAACAGTCTTCAACTTTATTCCCATTATGAAGTACCCTTTCCGAATCGAGAAACTCGGGGGTTCAAAAAAAGTCGTAACTACATGA